>CAJAVP010000100.1 GCA_903945375.1 uncultured Methylococcaceae bacterium
GAATGGCCGTGATGTAATGCCGAGGAATCCATTACACAACACTCTCTGCACTAATTTGTACCTAAACCAAGTTTTGATGCAGATAACATGGTTAAATTATGGTGCAAAACATCCCTAAGTGTTCGATATGATTTAAGAAAATAAAAAATTAACTTTATTAATCAAGTTATTACATATTAATACACTAATGGCACAGCCTGTGCTTTACTCTTTGTACGCACTCATCGGCGTGTCCTCCTCGTGTCGGAGTGCTTTGCACTCGTGGGTTAACGTGTTACCAGCGTGATTGGGTAACACGTTTTTTTTTGCTGTGGCGATGCCAACACAAGTTTGCTTTTTTAGTACGCACCTAATTGATGCGTTGCTTTGCCAAAAACGGTCAATTTCATTGCAAGTATCTTTTATTGAAAATAGGGATGTTCAAAACAGGCTTAGCCTAATAAACCTCTCTGCCTATTTTTCCTTGCTATTCATCTTGCAAATTTAATCTTACAACGTCTTGTCTTCAAAGTTCGTTAATATCACTGTTCATGGCATATTTCATGCTATATCTCTTGTAAATTAAATTTTATTGAAAAAGCTATGAAAACAATCTGGGAAAACTATAAAACAGACATCGCTTATGACGAGTTGATGTTTTCTGAATTTCAGCCACGTCCTGTTAGCCACAGCTTGTGTCAGTATCTAAATTCGTTGAAAAAAAACGATATTGATAAGCGCAAAATGGCGGCTGAATTGGCTATTATGGAAATGGGTATTACCTTTACCGTTTATAGCGACGAAGGTAATATCGATCGTGCTTGGCCATTTGATATCATCCCTAGAATTATTGACCTTAGAGAATGGCGCGTCATTGAGCAAGGTTTGAAACAACGCCTGACCGCACTTAATTGCTTTATTAGCGATGTTTACGATCAACAGCATTTTATTAAAGACGGCAAAATTCCCAGCAAAACGATAAATAGCTCCAAAAATTTTCGTAAAGAATGCGTGGGCATGAAGCCTCGGCATCAGGTTTGGGCAAATATTTGTGGCACCGACTTGGTGCGTGATAAAGACGGTATCATGTATGTGCTGGAAGATAATCTGCGCGTACCTTCTGGTGTTTCTTATATGCTAGAAAACCGTGTCATTACTAAACGTGTTTTCCCAGAGCTATTACAAGACATCGATATTTTGCCCATCGATGATTATCCGACTCAATTACAAGATATGCTGTCGTCTATTGCGCCGAGTTCCAGTAATAAACCTCGAATTGTGGTGCTAACACCTGGAATTTATAACTCAGCGTATTTTGAACACGCCTATCTTGCTCAGCAAATGGGAGCTCAATTAGTTGAAGGCAGCGATTTAATTGTCAAGCCCGATAATTATGTCTACATGCGAACTATTGAAGGATTAGAGAAAGTCGATGTCATTTATCGACGAATTGATGATGATTTTCTCGATCCCGAGGTATTTAGAAAAGATTCCTCGTTAGGCGTACCCGGCTTGATGCGGGCGTGGAAAGCCGGAAATGTCGCTTTAGCCAACGCGCCCGGAGCTGGTGTTGCTGATGATAAAGTGGTTTATGCCTATGTGCCTGAAATGATTCGCTACTATCTTAATGAAGAGCCCATATTGCCGAATGTACCGACTTATCTATGTAGTCATAAAGAAGACTTAGACTATGTGATGGCACATTTACCCGAGTTAGTTGTTAAGCCGGCTAATGAATCAGGGGGTTATGGTATGTTGGTTGGCCCACATGCCACAAGCAAAGAAATCGAGGCTTTTCGTAAAGTGATTCTTGCCGATCCACGTAATTATATCGGTCAACCCACCTTGTCTATTTCTACCGCGCCCACCTTATGCAAAGGCAAATTAGAACCACGACATATCGATTTACGACCTTTCATCTTACAAGGTGAAAATACTTTTGTGACCGCAGGTGGTTTAACGCGAGTCGCACTTAAAAAAGGCTCGCTGGTTGTCAACTCGTCTCAAGGCGGTGGCAGCAAAGACACGTGGATTATCAACATGGAGGGTAACTGATGTTATCTCGCTCAGCAGAACGCCTGTATTGGCTAGCACGTTATATTGAACGCACTGAAAACACCGCCAAATTGGTCAGTGTCCACATGAATCTATTGATGGATTTACCCAAAAGCGTGGAAATGGGTTGGCAACAACTGATTCGCATCAGTGGCTCGGAACAAAAATTCCTAGAAGCGAATAAATTATATAGTGAACGCAATGTTGTGCGATTTTTACTCACCGATACCAGCTATGCTGGCTCGTTGTTTTCATCCTTAACTGCGGCACGCGAAAACATTCGCACGACACGAGAACTACTACCTGATGAGGCCTGGGAGCAAGTCAATGAAATGTATCTTTATACTAAGGATCATTTGGACGCTATCAGCAATCGACGCAGCCGCGTGTTATTTTTAAACGAAATTCTCAAAGGCTGTCAGCGTTTCAATGGTTTACTGTCTGGCTATATGAGTCATCATCATCCTTATCGTTTTATTCGTTTGGGCAGAAACTTAGAACGCGCCGACATGACCAGTCGTATTCTGGATTTGGCTTCTTTACTTCTTTCTGAATCACGTAGCGATGAAATGCGCCAATACGAAACGATCTTATGGATGAATATCCTGACCGCGCTCAATGCCTTATTAATGTATCGTCAGCATGTGCGTACTCGTATTGAAGGTGATGATGTGCTTAATTTTTTATTGCTTGATACGAATTTACCGCGCTCAATTCGCTGCTGTCTTACTGAAATAGCAGATTGCATTAATCAGCTACCTAACCATGATTCCTTACCCGATCACATTGACGAATTAGAAAATTATGTACAAGAAATAGACACGCATCAAACCACTCAAATACAACTCCGTGGTATCTTGGATGATCTACAAAACAAGCTAGGGGAGCTTCATCAACAAATAGCAAACAACTGGTTCTTAAAAATAGCGACGTCCTAACAACACCTTCGCTAAAAGGTGATACCAATTCTTTAAAAATTAACTAAAAATCAATCACTCAGATATAATTTTGGCAATTCAAACGCAAAGCTACCGACCCTAACGAATCTAGACAAAATCTTAATAATGCTTGGCATTCTAAGCTCAACTACTCAATAACGGGTCGGGTCATGATACTTAGCTTTTTACATCGCACAGAATAGTAACCCACTGATAAATAACATGATCTGAACGCATAGCCTACGTGATAGACATCAAACTTATTAAAAATTACTGACGTTATCAATTAATCCCGAAAATTTTCAAATTGCAAAGGCATTTCCAGTTTTTCTTCTCGTAACATGTGCATCACTTCTTGTAAATCATCACGTTTTTTGCCGGTCACACGAACTTGTTCTCCTTGAATAGCCGCTTGAACTTTAAGTTTTTTATCTTTTATTAGTTTAACAATTTTTTTAGCTAAAGCAGAATCCAAGCCTTGTTTGAGAGTTATTTCCTGACGCACTAATTTACCACTGGGTTTGGCATCTCCTACGTCCAAGCAAGCAATATCAACACCTCGGCGACTCAATTTGGCGCAGACGATACTGAACATTTGTTGCAATTGAAAAGTTGACTCAGAAATCATAACCAAGGTGTTGTCTTTTAACTCAAATGTGGACTCCGTTCCCTTAAAATCAAAACGGGTGTCTACTTCTTTACTGGCCTGGTCAATGGCGTTTTTTAATTCGTGTTTATCAAATTCAGAAATAATATCAAAGGAGGGCATAGGTTGTGATGTTTGATTTAAAAATAAAAGAAAATGAAATCAGTGCTAAGTTAATTTTCAACCCATTCATAAATTTCCGTTAAGCTGGCATCGCATTTACAACACTGAGTACCACAGGCTGTTTCTAAAGCGGTTTTACGAACGCGACCCTTGTTCACCCATTTACTCAGCATTCCGCGCAGTGCATCCGCATCCATGTTGAAATGAATGGATAAATCACGCAATGCGACGCGCTGCTGCTGTTTTAGGTAAGTACGCAAATCGGACAAAATCATAATCCAACCTCCTGATTGATTAATGGGTTAGTTCGCCTGCCACTCAGCCACAAGGCTAACAGAACCAGACTAAAAATAACGATTGAGCTACTGATGCACATTAGGGAATAACGGGGATGTTCTGTATAACGCATGACTTGGTAAAACAGCGTGGCCGCCATATATGCCAAGCCCGTCGTCCAACCTAGGACAAACAATGTCCAGTTTAAGTTGGTTTCCCGAAAAATTGCCGCTGTTGCGGCGATACAAGGAGCATACAACAGTATGAATAATAAATAGGCAAATGCACCAGCTTTGCCATCAAAACTTTGTTGCATGGCCATAAATGTATCGGTTTTGACTTCTTGCTCATTAGCGGCTGTGCTTAAGTCGCCCACTGTCCCGATATTTAAGCCTATAGGATCTAATATATTATCCGCCACCGCTGTTAAGTTTTCTGGTATGGTCAACACAGCTTTGATTAAAGCATCTGCCAAATTAAATGACTCTGCGCTGGCCTCCGAGACGTTAGGATTACCGAGCTGACTGTACAGCGCATCTAGCGTCCCAACCACCGCTTCTTTTGCCAATACACCAGTGAAGATACCTACAGTGGCGGGCCAATTATCAGACCGTATGCCCATCGGCTCAAATAGCGGCGTTAAGTGTCGCCCGACCTCGCTGAGTACCGATTTATTGCTATTTTCTTGCCTAAAGCTTCCATCCATCCCTAAGGCACTGAAAAAATTCAGGATTAAAACCATAGGTACAATCACTTTACCGGCATTGAATAAAAAAGATTTTAATCTATCCCACGTTCTAATCAACACGCCACTGACCGTAGGACGATGATAAGCGGGTAATTCCATGATAAAAGGGGATGATTCACCTTTAAATACCAGATGACGCATAATTAATCCGGTCATCACAGCAATGGCAATGCCAGTTAAATACAAACCAAACACTAGATTTTGTCCACCTACCGGAAAAAATGCCGCTGCAAATAACGCATAAACCGGCAGTCTCGCACCGCACGACATAAACGGATTCATCAGGTTGGTTAAAATGCGATCCCGTTGATTTTCTAAGGTACGGGTTGCCATAATCGCAGGCACATTACAACCAAAGCCAACAATCATGGGGACAAACGATTTACCAGGCAATCCAATCATACGCATGAAGCGATCCATCACAAAAGCCGCTCTTGCCATGTAGCCGGAATCTTCAAGAGCCGACAAAAACAGGAAGAGAAAACCAATAATAGGGATAAAGGTGGCAACAACTTGTATTCCTCCACCAAGCCCTTTAGTGATTAAAACAATCAGCCCTTGTGGAAGCCAAGCGCTTAGTAGCTCGCTTAAGCCATCGACCAATAATGCGCCGACAGCCTGATCGAAAAAATCAACAAAAGCACTGCCAATATTAATGGTAAACATAAACATGGCATACATGACGAATAAGAAAATCGGTATGCCTAAGAAGCGATTTAACACGATTCGATCAATTTGCTCGGTGGTATGGCGACTGACTTCATTAATTTTACAAACTGTGCTCTGCGTTAAGTGATTAACAAAACCATAACGCGCATCGGCGGCTAAAATGTCAATTTCATCTTCCGTCTGCGCTTCTATGTGTTGTTGTAAGGCAGCAATTTTAGTCTCAAAACCTGCGCCTGCAATTTGCTTTGCTAAGGTATCTTCTTCCAGCAAACGCATCGTCAACCAACGCACATCGCAGGGATAATTGGCTGCAATTTGCTCAAGGTCTGGTGATAATTCGCGAATAGCTTGCTCTATCGCTTCAACGTATAAAATCTCGGCGTTGGGTATGGGTTTGCTTTGAGCGGCTTGGTTAATCACGCTTTTTAAGTGTTCAATTCCCTGTTTAATAGCCGCAGAAATCGGTACAACCGGACAACCCAACTGGGCGGACAAACCCTCGATATCGATTTTTATACCGCGTTGCTTGACCGCATCCATCATATTTAACACAAGAACCATCGGTACTCGCATTTCGATTAGTTGCGAGGTCAGATATAGATTGCGTTCAATATTTGATGCATCAATGATATTAATTACTAAATCAGATTGCCGAGAGGCGACAAAATCTCTAGCCACTTTTTCATCGAGCGACACTTGATCATCTGCCGCTTCTAGGGAATAAGTTCCAGGTAAATCAACCAGCTCAATATGTTTGCCAGAAAATAAATAATCGCCGGTTTTTTTTTCAACAGTAACCCCTGGCCAATTACCAACATGCTGTTTGGCACCCGTTAGCGCATTAAATAAGGTGGTTTTACCACAATTTGGGTTGCCCACGACACCAACGGTGAAATCCGTTTTCATTACAGTTTCTCAATCAGTAACACAGAGGCTTCATCTTTACGCAATGTCAACGAGAAGCCGCGCAGTTTAATTTCCACCGGATCACCTAACGGTGCAAATCGTGTAACACTAAAAGACGTTCCCGGCGTTAAGCCCATTGCTAATAAACGCTTACGATAGGCTTTGCCGGCTTGATCAAAACCAATTATTTTGCCCAAATCACCGACATTCAGATTTTTAAAACCCATAGTCATAACATCACCTTTTATGTAGATTTTGTAGAACAAAAGCTCGACAATCAATAATCATTCTCATTTGTTGAGAATATACCATATCATTTGATTGAAACAAAAAGGCTTTTTATAGTGGATTGGAAATTAGGTTGTTTACTCAATCTAATACAATGCACCTAAGTATAGAAGTTGTTATCCGCTTCATACCAGATTCAACGTGCCAGTTGCCGTCTTTTATGGACAGTGAAGCCAGATCTTGGGAAGGAGTGAAATTATTGATGCAACAGCATCGAGGCTAAACGGTTACGATCGGTCATGCCAGCACATCACATAATCTCACTCTCGTCTATCCAATCAGATACGGCATTTTCAAATCGAGATAATTACATTTTTCTATTCGTGGTGAGCTTGTCGAACCGGCTATGCATGTTACAGCACTATTCGACAGGCTCAAGATAAACGGTAAATTATTACCTTATTGAAATCGCTATAAGATTAGTGGGTGTGGTGCTCTGAGTTTAGTTAAAGTAGCCATAATGCTTACCCCATCTTCGACATAGGTCTTCGATGGTCTGTAGCTCTTTTTCCGTAAATAAATGCTCGTGAGAATGTTCAGTTGTGCGGGTTGTAATGCTTGTAAAATCATTGGCATTGAAATCTTCACCAAGATACGTCAATAATTTTTCTAGTTCTGGTAAAAAATTGCTGGTGAAGTCTTCGTATTTGACTTCATAGACTCGACCTGGATAGGCGCGTTTTAGTGTATGAATTGTCGCCGCTGCCTCATTCCAAATATTGCAGGCACCAACTAAATTTTCAATTTTGACAACTTTGCCAATACGTAGACTAGATACGACATCTTTAGGATTGCGGACAATGTGAACAAACTTAGACATTGGAAATTCAGCGGCAATAATGGCCGCACCATAAACGTTTTGTGGCGTTTTATCGAACCAGCGCTTATTGTGCAAATTATTGTTGGTTAGGTAGCATTTCATATACCTTTTTTGCAAATCTCCACGAGAAACACTCTTATTTAGCAGGCTTTGAAATTCTTGTTCCGATATGCCATCCATTTCACGGTGCTTTTTTAAGACGGCGTTAGTATTGGAAGATAGCATTCTTAATGAGGGAATGGTGCCAAACGCATCGCTCCAACGAAAAAAATGGGTTTCTTCAGGAGAAGCTAAATTGGGGTGTTTTCGTAGCACATTGCGTAACAATGTTGTCCCTGAACGAACACAGCCAATTATAAAAAAAGGTTTTTTTTGCACTTAATGACCTCTATCAAGTGGTAAGCATTAGAAATGGTTTAACAGAAGTAGGGTTTGGATCATGATAGCAAGTGCTTTAGCAATATACGACTATCGCGGCTACCAACTTAGCACGTGACACTCAAACAAGGCTTAACCATTAGTCCTGAATCATGAGCTTGTGAATGATCGAGGATGGACTGCTAAGTCGATCATGGTTCGACAGGCTCACTAGGAACGGCTTAACTTTTAACTGTGCCCCACTTTAAGTTGGTAGCCCCTATCGCTAAAGCAACGCTTTAATTGGATAAATTACCTTATTTAGCTTTAGGTAATTTAGGCCTAGCTATACGGAAACCAATCTTTTTGACGGTGAGTTTTTGACCATCTTTTTCACGTTCGACTTGTTTAATGGTGAATGTACCTAAAGTTGGAAATTTTACGGCACCTTCAGTCGTTTGCTCGAGTTGATTACCTATTTGGGCAAATGCTGCGGCAATGATTCTTGCGACTTTGGCTTTAGGTGTTTTGCCTAATAATTCAGGGTTAGCTTGTTTAATCAATTCTGCTAATTCAATGGCTTTCATTTTATTATCTCTCAGGTTTAGTTGTTAAAATGTGGTGGATAGCAATACGCTGCTGGCACGGTGTCTTTGTAAAAGACTGTTTAAATTATCGAGCTTTCAGATGCTTTGTTATCAATCTAGCAAGCCTTTTTTAGCTAATACTTTGCGGAAGGATTGCCAGTGCGAAATAATATCAGGCACTAAGCTAGATGCGCTGTTTATATCGGTATTATTTTCAAACCACTTTTCAGCGAGTGCTAGATTTTCTGTTAAGCTGAGCGCCGCTATTTCTTCTCGTAACCTAATAATGCGGTGCTGATTATTGAGCCAGTTATCAAACGCGTTAATTTCCTCAGGGCTTAATTGCTCGCGCAAATTATCTGAAATAATTGGGGTGGCTAATTGAACCGTACCGATAATGGAATTAACTCCCTTTTTTTTGGTGTCATCGTAGGTCGTTCTAATGAGCTGGATGACATTTTTACGAATTCGAAAGTGCATGGCTAGATATTTTTAATTAATTGGGCAGTATATTGCCCGAAAACATATTTCAACGCAATGCCAAGCAACGCTATTTCGATGAAAAAAAGGTCAAGACCTGTTTTCATGTTAGTGTCATCAATGATTTCTTTTTCGTAGTTACCTATTTGGATAGTTACCGCTTCATCGACTCAAAAAACTCGGAGTTGGTTTTAAAATCCTTGAGTTTTCCAATTAAAAATTCAGAGGCTGCTGTTTCATCCATAGGTTGCAAAATTTTTCGTAGAATCCAAGTTTTTTGCAAGGTGTCGGCATCGACCAAATATTCTTCGCGACGTGTACCTGAGCGGTTGATATTGATTGCAGGATAGATTCTCTTTTCGGCAATTTTACGGTCAAGATGTAGCTCCATATTGCCCGTGCCTTTGAATTCTTCAAAGATAACCTCATCCATTCTGGAGCCGGTATCAACAAGCGCTGTGGCGATAATGGTTAAACTACCGCCTTCTTCAATATTGCGTGCAGCACCAAAGAAGCGCTTAGGTTTTTCTAGTGCATTAGCATCTACCCCACCTGTGAGGATTTTTCCAGAGGAAGGAACGACTGTGTTGTAAGCTCTTGCCAGACGAGTAATTGAGTCTAACAGGATGACCACATCGTGTTTATGTTCAACTAAGCGGCGAGCTTTTTCGATAACCATTTCGGCAACTTGTACATGGCGGGTTGCGGGTTCATCAAAGGTACTGGAGATAACCTCGCCACGCACACAGCGCTCCATTTCTGTGACTTCTTCGGGGCGCTCATCAATCAGCAAGACAATTAAATAACATTCTGGATTTTGTGCGGCAATGGCTTGTGCTAAACATTGCAAAATCATTGTCTTACCGGCCTTAGGTGGCGAGACGATTAAACCACGTTGACCTTTTCCAATTGGAGCGATTAAATCAATGATGCGACCGGTTAAATCTTCGCTAGTACCATTGCCTTGTTCCAAAACAAAACGTTCCTTGGCAAAAAGTGGCGTGAGGTTGGAAAAGTAAATTTTATTTTTGGTATTTTCTGGTGGTTCAAAATTGATTTGTTCAACTTTGAGCATAGCAAAATAACGTTCATTATCCTTAGGGGGGCGTATTTTGCCACTGATAGTATCCCCTGTTTTTAACGAAAAACGTCTAATTTGGCTAGGGGAAACATAAATATCATCGGGACCTGCAAGATAAGAGCAGCCCGGTGTACGTAAAAACCCAAAACCATCTTGTAAAATTTCAAGCACACCATCGCCATAAATATCATCACCGGCTTTAGCCTGTTTTTTAAGGATGGCAAAAATTAAGTCTTGTTTACGTGAACGGGCAACATTTTCAAGCCCTAGGGATTCGGCAATATCAATTACTTCACTGATTTGTTTTAGTTTTAACTCGGTAAGATTCATAAAAAAGGTATTTCAAGAAAGCGGCAAGACCCGGAGTCTTGGCAGCTTGAGTAGGATGGGTTAGGGGTGTACTATCGGATGATATGAGCGGGTGCGTAGATTTTCGCACGTGTTTAAGTATAACTGAAGCACTCAGACCCGTCCAACCTTTTGTAACAGATCTGAGTGAAGTCGTTTAGATATTGCTATCAATAAACTTGGCAAGTTCGGATTTGGTGAGAGCTCCGACTTTAGTTGCAGCAACCTGACCACCTTTAAATAGCATCAAAGTAGGGATACCTCTGACACTATAATGCTGAGGTGTTTGCGGGTTATCATCGATGTTAATTTTTACCACGGTTAGTTTACCGGCATATTCATCGGCGATGGCATCCAGTACGGGGGCTATCATTTTGCAAGGACCGCACCATTCAGCCCAATAATCGACCAAAACTGGGCCACTGGCTTGGATAACGGTTTCATTAAATTCACTATCGCTTACATGAAGGACTGAGTCGCTCACACTAATTCTCCAACAATTAAAAAAACTAAAACTATAGGGAGCTTGAGCGTGGTAGTCAATCATTTAATTGATTTGCTTTTAATCAGCTGGCTTTTTACGTTATCCTATGCCGTATGAAAAACACACACCTAACTCAAACACGCTTCAGTAATCTCGAGCTCTCTGACATTATATTGCAGGGCTTGAACGATGCTGGATTTAATCATTGCACGCCTATTCAAGATAAAGCCTTGCCCTTGTCCTTACGAGGTAAAGATATTGCGGGACAGGCGCAGACAGGAACGGGGAAAACCGCAACGTTTTTATTAGCAACGTTTCAGCATTTACTTAACGATGAGAGCGAGCCTATTAAAAATCCTCGCGCTATTATTCTTGCGCCGACGCGCGAATTAGCGATACAAATTCATAAAGATGCTTTGTTGTTAGGCAAATACTTAAATCTTAAGTTTGCATTGATTTACGGTGGCATTGACTACCAAAAGCAATTGGATAAAATTAAATCTAACGTTGATATTATCATTGGTACACCTGGCAGAATTATTGATTTCTATCGTCAAAATGCGTTTAGTTTAGACAATGTACAAGTTACCGTGTTAGATGAAGCGGATCGCATGTTTGATTTGGGATTTGTCAAAGACATTCGTTATTTGTTACGACGTATGCCTGAGCCAACGTTACGTTTGAATATGCTTTTTTCGGCGACGTTATCGTACAAAGTCACTGAGCTGGCTTATGAGCATATGAATAATCCGGTATTAATACGGATTGAAAGCGAAGAAGTTACGTCCAAAGCAATACAGCAAAGTGCCTACTGCCCGGCTAATGATCAAAAAATGCCTTTGCTAGTCGGTATATTGCAACAGCACCAACCGCAACGCAGTATTATTTTTGTAAATACCAAACGATGCGCTGAGCAGTTAGGCGATACACTCAATGCAAATAATTTTAAAACGGCGGTATTAAGCGGCGATGTTCCTCAGGAAAAACGCCAGCGTTTATTGGCTGATTTTCAGGAAAATCGGATTACCTTACTGATTGCCACTGATGTTGCGGCTAGAGGCTTGCATATTGCGGACGTCTCTCATGTTTTTAATTATGATTTACCTCAGGATGTTGAAGATTATGTTCATCGCATTGGCCGAACAGCGCGATTTGGCGCTAGCGGCGTGGCGATTAGTTTTATTTGTGAGCAATATGCCTATTCGATGCCGGATATAGAAGATTATATCGGTCAGAAAATCCCTGTATTAGCCATTACTAAAGAGTTGTTAGTCGACATTTTGATACCCGAAATGCGGCGTGAAGACAATAAACCTAAACGACATGGCAAACCTAAATCCAGATCATCAAGGTCGTCTCCTAAAGCCCCTGCATCAGTTCCCGAAAATCCTCAATCGCAGGAAAATCCGTGATGGTACGTGTAGCTAAGCGTGTATCAGGTTTACTGATAGAAATGAGGTGTTGAATACCAAAGTGTTGGGCTGAACTTAAGACGGCTAAATTATCGTCGACTAAGAGCGTAGATTGATTGGTAAAGGTTTGTCGTTGTTGCAGTCGTTCCCAAAACTCGGTATTTTCCTTAGGCACACCTAAATCGTGTGCTGTCAGAATGGCATCAAAAAAAGGCACTAAACAGGTTTTTTCCATTTTTAAGGCAAGGCTGTCAGGATGGGCGTTAGTTACTAATAAAATCCGCTTCGTGGATTGGCGTAGTTTATCTAAAAACTCAATAACATGAGGCAATACCGCAATTAGCTCTGCAAGCTCAGCCTTAAGACCCATAATGTCTAATTCTAAAGCCTTGCTCCAGTAATCTAAGCAATACCATTCGAGCTTTCCTTCCATACTTTTAAATAAAGGAACTAATCGTTGTTTAGCTTCAAAAATGGATAAGCCGTGCAAATGCGCGTATTTTAATGGGACAAATTCTTTCCAAAAGTGATTGTCAAAATTCAAGTCCAGCAAGGTGCCGTCCATATCCAGTAATACCGTATCAATGTTTTGCCAATTCATCATAAATGTAGTTTGTAGTTAATAAAATATCTGACAGAGTGGGCGTCATGGCTGAAAAACCGATTATCTTAAATAAAACCACAATCGCTAAAAGTCGGTTATTCTGCATAGAATCTTTAGAGATACAATTTAGCAACGGCAGTTTACGTCATTATGAACGTTTAGCACGAAGTCGCTCAGGTGGTGCAGTGCTTATTGTGCCGATGCTGGATAACGATACCGTGTTATTAATCCGAGAGTATTCCGCTGGTTTACACCGCTATGAACTGGGCTTGCCAAAAGGTAAAGTTGATGCGGGTGAATCGTTTCTCGATGCTGCCAATCGTGAGCTTAAGGAAGAGGTAGGTTATGGTGCAAGGCTTTTGCATCAACTCAGCACATTTTCAATGGCACCTTCCTATTTAGAACACACCACTGAAATTATTCTTGCCCAAAACTTGTACCCCGAAAAATTACCCGGCGATGAGCCGGAAGAATTAGAGGTCATTCCCTGGTCATTGGCTAATATCAATGGCCTGTTAGCTACCGGCGAATGCACGGAAGCGCGTTCGATTGCGGCGTTATTTATGGCACGTGAGTATTTACAATCGATATAAGGGCTTTAAGACGCTCCTCTCTGTTTTGTCTAAGTGATTTCTGGCTTGATGTTCAGTAAAGGCTTGAAAAAGTTTTTTGCCTGTCCAATTTGGCGCATCTTTGCTATAAAGTGCTTGATCTAAAAGTAAAATTTCATCGCGTAAGCGGGCATGACAGGATCGAGCCACTACACCTAAATTGCTTGCGGCAAATTCGTCTTTCCCCCAATCCAGCAAAGCCTGTTTAGCTTGAATAGTATTATTGTCCTCACACGCTTTTTTCAAACGTTTTGATGCCGACGGTTCAGTTGGGGTACGGATTGCTTTCTGACTGGATGCTATGGATTGAGTACGTTTGCTGACGACATAAATGAGAGTGATGAGCCAACCTAAACCTAAAAATGCAGCCAATCCAGGCCAAAAATAATCGTGTGTGGCTGTGAGCGGTTGAGGTAATGGCGTAGGTGCTTGGCTAATCGGCGCAGTTTTTTCAATATCAGCGTTAAAATCAGCAGGCGCGGCAGATGTATCAGAGGTGGCAGCAATGGCGGTTATGATCGTTTCTGGAATTTTGGCTAACTCAGTTTTTTGCGTTTTGGTATTAAACCAAGGGATTTCAATCGCTGGCAAGGCATATGAGCCAGGTTTTGAGGGAATTAAGGCAATTTTTTGTTCGCGGTAAGCAGTTAAACCACTGGTGTTTTTTTGTTCATTAATGACCGGCTGATCGGGATAACTTTTTAAGCTGTTATCAGAGCTTAGACTCTCTAGGTCGGGTAATTGACCTACGGTTGTTCCTTGGGCTTGTAATGTGAGGGTTCTAGTTAGCGGTTCGCCAACTTTAAGAGCCTGTGTGTTTGCCGACCATTGCTGAGTTAAACTGACATTTTCAGCGGGCAGCCAATGGGGGGCGGTAAATGAACTGGGCGCAGGTTTGATTTGTAAGCTAATCGCTTTAGACTCAACCCGTTTGGTTTTAGACAACTGAGAGTTAAAAAAGCCATTAAAAAAGGGATTGTTGTGATTGCCCGCTGATACCTCGGCGGTTAATACGATCGGGTTAATGGTCAATGCGCCACTTTTTTGTGGAAATAGCGCGTATTTACGTTCGGTGACTGAGTAAGCCACGCCATTAATCTGAGTATTATAATTACTATCCTCACCCAGTCTTTCAATCACCGCATCGCTGAGCTCAGGTTCATTGAGTCGTGCTTGATTGATATTGATTCGAGTATAAACACGCAAGGTGTAAATAATCTGAGATTGCAAGTAGGTATTTTCTGGCGTGGCATCGACTTCAAGAAATAAATCGTCATCGACAGGCGCATTGGCGGTATTAGCCGTTTTTTGAACCTGTATTTGTAAAATTTGACTGCTATCTGTGCCAAATGGAATCGCCGGAATAATGAGTGTTCCTGCTTGTTTTGCCATCACGGTGACAATCCATTGTAAACTCGAACTCAATTGCCCATTAGTCCATGATGAATTGTTAGATTGACTTTGATTGAGTAGCGTAAAATCCTCGCTTAATGCGCTAAAGTCAGGTTCGCCATCCGGTTCTTCTGTTGCGGTAAATGTAATTTGAAAAGAATCCGACAAATTGATGGGATTACGATCAACGGAGGTGGTAATTTCCGCTGTTATGCCTAGACGAGGTAACAAAAACACTAGGATAGCGCATAGAAATAGCAGAATGAATGGCTGTTGCTTCGTGGTCATGGTTTTCTATTTAAAGGCAAGTCAAATTTAACAATTGAGAGGGTTTATGTGGATTCTATTATTTATTATCGCATTGTTGTTTGTTTTAGGTAGTGCATTGCTGTTGTTAAGATCGGCTCATCACGCCAAAATTCCGGATAACGTAAAAGCCCAGCCCTATGACGAGGATGAGACAACGTGGTAAGTTTACACTAAGGAATGAGCATGGAATAAGCGCTCCAACCGCACACAGTTATTCACTTTATTCATAATCGCTTCTAAGCAACAATGACAGCAATATTCAGTCGACATGAAAGGCTATCACTCAATGCTGCAAAGCAATTCCTAGGCGTATGGGGCTTGCTGATTGATGATAGGCATCAGACTGCATTTCAATCAAGCGTGAGACGGTGCGCTTAAATTCAAATGCGCCATCACCTTCCGTGTAAATTTGCTCAGCGGGCACTTCAGCTGTACAGATTAATTTTACTTTGTGTTCATATAGCACATCTATCAAGGTAACGAGGCGCTTGGCTTCATTCCGTTGTTCTGCGCGTAATTTAGGAATACCCATTAAAATTAGATGGCTGAATTTTTGTGCAAGATACAGATAGTCGGCAGATCCTAAGGCGGTAGCGCAAAGCTCATTAAATTGCGCTAGCGCAATGCTCTGATGAATAGCCGTTAATAATAAAGAATGCCCCTGTATAGTAAGACTGGCAGGGCGTATTTTTGCAAAATGGCTTAATTCATCAAAGTGACGCTGAGCAAATTGTTTTGCCTGTTCATCTAATGGAAAATAATAATGCTGATGTAAAGCCGATTGACTACTGCGACGATAATCTTGTTGAGCCACTAGCTCAACAATGTGTGCAGAGGCTTGTAAAATTTGTATAAAAAACAAAAATTGTTCACGCAATAAGCCCCCTTGATATAAATCACTCGGATGACGATTCGACGTGATGACCATGACTAAACCTAGATCAAAAAGTTTGGTGAATAAACGTCCTAAAATCATTGCATCTGCAATGTCAGTAATATGAAACTCATCGAAGCATAGCAATAATGTGGTTTCTCTGATGCTTTTAGCCAGGGCAGTTATAGCATCTGTTTGTTGCTGATGAGGATATTCGTGGATAAAACGATGAACTTCCTGCATAAATGCACTGAAGTGGACACGCCGTTTTTGTTGGATAGGACAGGCCTCAAAAAACAATGACATCAGCATAGACTTGCCCCGCCCGACATCGCCAAAAATATAGACGCTCTGGCAGGCGTGTTGGCGTAATTTTGCACGTAATAGAAAACGAGAAAGAGGCGGTGCGGCAAGGCTTGGAATTTTTTCTAGCAAAACTTGTAAATGCCGCAAGGCGGATAGCTGGGCATTATCAAAATGTATGTGGTGCTGAGCCACCAGTCTACGGTATTGTTTTTCAAGTAGTCCAGACAAATCCGGCTGGCTGCTTAATGGACTGGATTTAAACAAATTTATACGCATGAGCGAGATGAAAATCGGGTAAGGGGGAGTGTCAATAGATAGCCGGATAGGCTTGTTTTAAGAGTACTGAGTTTACTTTAGGTAATTGTACGTTTAAGTGAATTTGCTCAGCAAAGTCTTGGCTAAGAATTAAGCCGTCCAATTTTTTTAAGGTATATTGAAATTCTTGCAATTGATGATAAGCCAGTGTCATAGACAACATAACCCATTCGACGTAAGGCGCAATATCAGCGGCTTCAATAATGTGTTTAGCCGTATTGCTATAAGCCCGTGTCAATCCTCCTGCACCCAGTTTAATGCCGCCGAAATAACGAACGACAACCAATAAAACATTGATCAGTGCTTTGCCATCAATTTGTTGAAAAATAGGTTTACCCGCCGTACCAGTGGGCTCGCCGGCATCATGAAAGCGATAAATAATGCCCTGATCGGTTTTAATCCGGTAGGCATAGACAATATGGCTCGCATCAGGGTAATCGTTATGCAATTGCTTCAAAAGACTGAGCGCCTCTTGTTCATGGTTGCACGGCGCAATGATGCCGATAAATCGCGATTTTTTGATTTGATCTTCTATATATTGCTGAGATTTAACGCAGTACATAAGGGGTTGCTAGATGACTACTTTAAGAGATGTCGCCGCACCTAAATGGGCACAGCGACAACGCAGATTATCGTCTTATGATATTAATCCCTTTCAATAAATTTAATGCCTCAGATAAGGCATAGTCTTTCATTTCTAGGGCTTCTTTTTCTTTCTCCGCCGCGTCACTCGCATTTTTGCTGGTTTCTTTGTTATTTTGCAAATGCCCAGACAAGTCCGCTTCTTTGACGGGAGTGAAATCGGTTTTATCCAATGACTCCAGTTTGACACGTGCTAAGGTAATGTCAGGCTCAATGCCTTCTGCTTGGATAGATCGACCTGAAGGCGTGAAATAGCGGGCGGTGGTCAGTTTAACGGCAGCGCCATTACTGGTCGGCAGGATGGTTTGTACTGAGCCTTTACCAAACGATTTTTCACCCATGATGATGGCGCGTTTTTGATCCTGTAAAGCACCCGCCACAATTTCTGATGCCGAAGCGGAACCGGCATTGATTAATACCACGATGGGCGCATCGCTGAGTAAATCATCGGGTGCTGCACTAAAGCGCATTTGTGAGTTTTCAATCCGTCCTTCGGTGTAGACAATTAAGCCGCTTTTGATAAACGCATCACTGACTTCAACCGCCGCATTTAATACGCCGCCTGGATTGTTGCGTAGATCCAGCACCAAGCCTTTTAAACTGGCTTTATTCTCATTTTTTAGTGCCGTTAAGGCCTCTTTGAGATTATCACCGGTGCCTGATTGGAAGCTACTGATACGAACATAACCATAATTTTTTTCTAATAAACGATTTTTAACGCTTTTAACTTTGATGATATCGCGTGCGATACTGATTTTTAGTGGGGTTTCTTCCCCTTCACGCACGACCGTCAATAAGATTTTACTGCCAGGTTCGCCGCGCATCATTTTGACGGCATCGGCTAAGGACATTCCTTTGACGGGTTTGTCATCAAGACGAACAATCAGGTCGCCCGCTTTAATACCGGCTTTTTGAGCGGGTGTATCATCAATCGGCGAGACAACTTTAACAAAACCATTTTCCATCGTGACTTCAATACCTAAACCACCAAATTGTCCGGTCGTGCCTTCTTTGAGTTCTTGGTATTCATCTGCTGCCAGATAAGCAGAATGCGGATCAAGTCCGCTCAGCATACCGCGTACTGCATCTTCGAGTAATTTTTTATCGGAAACAGATTCGACATAATCGTGTTTGATACGGCCAAAA
Source organism: uncultured Methylococcaceae bacterium (assembly GCA_903945375.1). Taxonomy (GTDB): domain Bacteria; phylum Pseudomonadota; class Gammaproteobacteria; order Methylococcales; family Methylomonadaceae; genus Methylovulum. The sequence continues at coordinate 18,397 of CAJAVP010000100.1, forward strand.
ATTTCCGTGAAAGTGCGTAAATCTTCAAAGGGCAAGGAGTCGGTATCGGGCACAGGGTTGTCTTTATCTGCAAAGACATTGCCACAAGTCCCCATAAATCCACCTAGAACAATCCCTAGGGATAAAATTAATATCGTTTTTTTGTTTAGCATTTGACTTAAAACTCCAATCCTCTAATGTCTACACATTTCAGTAAAAAAATTAATCATTTATAACGGGCTTTTCGACACCATTCCAAGGGATCAATCGGTGATCCTTGTTTGCGTATACCGAAATAGAGGCCGGGTTGGCTGCGCCCACCACTTTGTCCTACTGAAGCAATCACTTCTCCGGCTTCAACGGTATCATTTTTATGTTTGTACAGGCTTTGATTGAACGCATAGAGCGTCATAAAACCCTCGCCATGATCGACAATAATCAGAAAACCATAGCTCTGCATCCATTCCGCAAAGGCCACTTTACCCTTTGCAACCGCATGAACATCCACCCCTTCAGTGGCCTCAATGAGAACACCGTTTTGAATATCTTCCGACTGAAGACTGGCAAAGTTTTGCGCTATCTTACCTTTGGTAGGCCAAGGTAATTTGCCCTTAAAACTTGAGAAGTTTCCTTGTAATGAACTGAAATCTTCTTTGCCCTGCTCGCCAGTGGGAAGGGTTGCTGTCTGTGGTTCAGAATGTTCTGCGGCTGGCAATTCAAGATCATTGCGTGGTAATGATTCAACCAGGTCTTTTAGCTTTTGTTCATTGTCTTCTAACTGGCTTAAGCGCTGATCATCAGCAGTTAACATCTCATCGGTTTGTGCTAATAGATCGGCGCGTTGTTTGCGAAATTTATTGAGCAACAGTTGTTCATTTTGTTTTTGGCTGAGGTTTTGCTCCAGCAATTCAGTCTCAGCCTGCTTTTCTTTATCTAATTGATCCAATTTTTCAATCGCTTTTTCAATAGCGGCTAATCGCGATAGTCGCTCACGATTGAGATAGCCGTAATAAACCATCATGCGGCTTGATAAGGCGGGATCTTGTTGGTTAAGCATCAATTTTAGCTGCTCTTGCTGTCCCATGAGGTAAGCTGATCTCACCTGATTGATAAGCTCTTTGTTTTCTCTATCAATTTCATTTTGATAATCGAGCATGTCTTGGTGGATTTTACTGAGACTTCGGCGTTTTTGCTCGATTTTATTATGTAATGATTTTAACAAAGCCGCTGTTGCGCCATAGCGTTTTTCGATTTCGGCTAACAACGCCTGCATCTGTGCCTTTTTGCTTATTGCATCAGGGGCAGAGACCGTGTTTTGATTAGATTCTGACTCACTATCAAAAAAACCGGCCTGCAAACTGGGTGATAAGGCACTGATAACGAAACAAAAAAAATAACGGCTTAGCCCTTTGCATAAGTATTGCTTACCTTGTATAAGCGTGGGAACTAAACCGTTATGTATCAACAAACTAATGTCCTACGTTTATTACGCCGATTTGTGTAATAAAGACTGACCTGTCATTTCAGCGGGTTGCGCGATATCTAAAAGAGCCAATAAGGTTGGCGCAATATCCGACAGCGTACCGTCTGCTATTAGTGGGCAATCACCGCCCACATAAACCAATGGCACAAGATTGGTAGTATGTGCCGTATGGGGCTGAGCACTGACCAAATCCACCATTTGTTCAATATTGCCATGATCCGCTGTCAGCAACATTTTACCGCCTACTTTCAGCAGCGCATCCAGAGTGCGTTGCAATGCCTTATCAATCACTTCAACAGCAGCGATAGCCGCAGGAATCATGCCGGTATGACCTAGCATATCGCAATTGGCAAAATTACAGATAATGACATCGTATTGTCCGCCTGTAATAGCCTCAACCAAATGATCTGTGACCTCAGGTAAGCTCATTTCTGGTTGTAAATCGTAGGTTTTAACTTGAGGCGAGGGAACTAAAATACGCTCTTCGCCCGGGAAAGGCGTATCAATGCCGCCACTTAAGAAAAAGGTAACGTGAGCGTATTTCTCAGTTTCAGCCAAACGTAATTGTTTTAAACCGTTAAGGGATAAAACCTCTCCCAAGCCATTCGTTAAATCCACTGACGCGAAGGCAACATCATAGTCAAAATCTTGGTGGTACTCGGTTAAGGTACAAAAATAGCCGGTATGTGGTGCACGATTACGCTCAAATTCATTAAAACTAGGCGAGGTAATGGCTTGCGAGATTTCACGCGCACGATCGGCGCGGAAGTTCATGAATACTACCGAATCTTGTGGGTCGAGTTCTACCGATTGACCATCAGCATCAAGAATAACGGTTGGTAGGACAAACTCATCGGTTTCACCGCGTTGATAAGCGGCTTCCAGTCCTTCGAGTGCAGATTTGACTTTAAACTCAGCTGCACCTTTGGTGATTAAGTCATAGCCCTGTTTAACTCTATCCCAGCGTTTATCTCTATCCATGGCGTAGAATCGTCCGGTTATTGAGACAATTCGACCCACACCCAACTCAGCAAACTTAGCATCGAGCAAAGCAATAGAAGAGCTGGCACTTTTAGGCGGAACATCTCGACCATCTAAGAAACCATGTAAATAGATTTTCTTAAGACCTCGACTGGCTGCTAATTCAACCATAGCAATGAGTTGGGCTTCATGACTATGAACACCACCCGCAGACAATAAGCCCAAAATGTGCAAGGCTTTATCATTAGCTTTAGCTAAATCAACCGCACGGCAAAGCACTTCATTGTTAAAAAAGCTACGATCTTCAACGGCATCGTTGACCTTGGTAAAATCCTGTGGCACGTAACGACCTGAGCCAATGTGGATGTGTCCTACTTCTGAGTTGCCCATTTGATCGTCGGGTAGCCCCACATCATGACCGGAACATTTGAGATAGGTCATGGGATAATCTTGCTGCAATTTGTCCCAGCACGGTGTATTTGCCATCGCGATGGCGTTATTTTGCGGATTGGTACTGTAGCCAAATCCATCAAGGATGAGCAGCACTACGGGCTTCGGTCGGTTAGACATGGTGTATTTATCTCCTGACATAAAAAAATCCGCATGAATACGGATATAAGCTAATTCAATAAAGCACGGTTATTATACTTCGAACGATTACCCAAAATGGTAAAAAATAAGGTATCATTTTGCTGGAAGTGCTGTTGTTCTGCCGGTTGTTGTCAAACAAACCTCAGCATGACTCTCGCTTATATTAATACACGTTGCTTACAGTTGTGTATAAATAATTCTTGACGAGGGCTTTGTTTAAATGGAACTCTATACAAAGCCATAGCATTTATTGGCATGGATAGCTTGCGCTTAGCCCTTATTTTAAACGATGACGCAGTGATAACCAACGCCCAAACATCTTTGGTATTGGCTGTGCGCTGATGATTTTAAGCGAAAAAACTGACTTTTGATAAAAATGACTGCACAGCGCATTTTTGCTAAGGACTCTGTTTGAGAACTCGCGCCAACACACAATAGACTAAAATACAGACTTAAACTTATGGATCGTTATATAGAATTTATCTTAAACCACTACCTACTAGCGCTTGCATTAGCGGTGGTTACTTATCTATTAATACAAGAGTTTTTTGATACGGCCTTCAAAAAACATGCCTCCGTCTCGCCGCTGTTGGCAGTAGCTAAAATGAACGACAGTAGCACCGTGGTTATTGATGTGCGTGAACCTCATGAGTTTGTTGTAAAGCACATTGAAGGCGCAATGAATATTTCATTGGGCAAATTAGCCGAACAGCTCCCTAATCTGGAACAACACAAAAAAACCACTATCCTGATTGTTTGTGAAACCGGCACTCGCTCCGCCTCCGCCGCTAAAGTTTTAGCGAAAGCAGGATTTGAACAAATTTTTGTCATCACCGGCGGTATGCAAGCTTGGGAAAATGACTATAAATTACCTATAAAAATAAGCAGCAAAAACAAAGCTAAACCCTAAACTAGATTTTTTAACTTAACCCACAACAGAGTAGATACGATAATGGCTGAAAACACCAACGAAATAGAAAGACAATTCTCTATCCAAAAAATTTACACAAAAGATTTGTCTTTTGAGACACCTAACACCCCAAGCATTTTTACGGAGAAATGGGAGCCGCATGTTGATTTTAATCTGGGCACGCACGTCACCCCGTTAGAAAACGCACTTTTTGAAATCTCTTTAACCGTGACAATCACTGTGAAATGCGGCGAGACTACCGCTTACTTAGTTGAAGTTAATCAAGCCGGTATCTTTGCATTAGCCGGTTTTAATGATCAAGAAATGGGGCCAATGATGGGTAGTTTCTGTCCCAATATCTTATTCCCTTATGCGCGTGAAGCGATTTCAGATTTAGTGACTAAAGGCGGCTTCCCACAACTCTTATTGGCGCCTGTTAATTTTGATGCGTTGTATGCTCAACATTTACAACAACTCCAAGATCAACAAGTTCCTGCTTCAGAAACTATCAATTGATTAAGCAAAAGTTAGCTATCTTAGGTGCCGGTTCTTGGGGAACGGCACTCGCTATTTTGGCAGCCAGAAACGGCTGCCAAACTTTATTGTGGGGGCATAATGCTGAGCATGTGGAAATATTGGTTCAGCAACGCCAGAATCAACGCTATCTTCCAGACATACCGTTTCCCGCACCTCTTGAATTAACAGCCGATTTAGCTGAAATTGCAAACTTTAGTCACATCTTGTTAGTGTGCGTACCGAGTCACGCCTTTAAGTCAACGCTCCTCAAGCTTAAACCCTATTTACCTGAACAGGTTCAAATTGCTTGGGCAACAAAAGGCTTTAATCCAGATGGTGGCTTGTTATTGCATAATATTGTTGCTGATATTTTTTCCGCCCAAACACCCGCCGCCATTATATCGGGGCCCTCTTTTGCGACAGAAGTCGCCGCTGATTTACCTACGGCAATTACGATTGCCTCATTTCAGACAGATTTTGCTGACTTATTGGCCGATATTTTACACAGCGCACATTTTCGCACCTATACCAGTACGGATGTGATTGGCGTGGAAGTCGGTGGAGCAGTAAAAAACGTCTTAGCCATCGCCGCTGGCATTGCCGACGGATTAAGCTTAGGTGCTAATACACGAGCGGCCTTGATTACGCGGGGACTTACTGAGGTTATCCGTTTAGGTTTGCAACTAGGCGGCAAACAAGAGACATTTATGGGACTCGCTGGATTAGGAGATCTTATCTTAACCTGCACAGACAATCAGTCCAGAAATAGGCGGTTAGGCATAGCGTTAGGGCAAGGCAACTCGATTGCTCAAGCCCTGCAAGACATTGGACAAGAAGTTGAAGGCATCTCGGCGGCTAAAGAGACCTTTTTATTAGCCCAAAAATACGCGATTGATATGCCAATAACAGAGCAAACCTATAAGGTCTTATACGAAGGTTTAGATCCTAAGCTGGCTGTTGAAAATCTGTTGGCTCGTGAATTAAAACCAGAAGTGTTAACCTAAATTTACTTACAAGAGAGCATAATTATCTACACAAGTTTTATAACACGTCATTCAGGAATGGATTTGTGTAGATACTTATGCACCTAAGCTGGACAAGCGATAAGGTTTAACTGTTACCCTACCCAAGGCCGCGTAGCTTTTTTACTTGACGCTGAATCAAGATGTTAGCTCTTAAAAAACCGTATTGTCGCCTACTGTGTCCTATTAAAAATAACGTCTTTTTTTACTGATTTATCATGAGTTACTTGCTATAATAGCCATCCATTCAAGAGTTAATTAAACGTATATTTGGAGTTTTTAGTTAATGATAGTGCAAAGGCCACGACTCCACGACTCCACGACTCCACGACTCCACGACTCCACGACTCCACGACTCCACGACTCCACGACTATGGATAGCTCTCATCTTGATTTACATAAGAACGTTGGTTCGATAAACCAGATCCCCAGCTCACAATTTTCCGGTTACGTTATTGCTATCGGTGCTTCGGCAGGTGGCTTAGATGCTTTGGAGCGTTTTTTTGACAAATTAGTAAGCAACTCTGGTGCATCTATCATCGTGATACAGCACTTGTCTCCAGATCACAAAAGTATGATGGATAACTTGTTAGCGCGTCATACCGATATGCCAGTGATGATGGCTGAAAATGGTCTCTGTATTCAAGCGAACCATGTTTATTTGATTCCGCCGGGTAAAAATATGACGATGGCGGGCAGCGAGCTGCGCTTAGTTCCCAAAAATCCCCAAGGTTTAAGTTTACCCATTGATTTATTTTTTCATTCCCTTGCCAAAGAATTCGGCAATCGATGTGTCGGAATAATTTTATCCGGAACCGGCTCGGACGGCACACGCGGCGCCCTCTCCATCAATGATGCTGGGGGCTTTTTATTGGCGCAAGACCCAGAAACCGCCAAATTTGACGGGATGCCGCGTAGTGTAATAGCTACCGGTTTAGTTGATGATATTTTACCCCCCGAAGTTTTAGCGCTGCGTGTAGTAGCTCATATCACGAATACACACCCCCCCAAGATAAAATCAATACAAAACCCAAGCAATACTGAAGACGGCGACCCTATGGAGGGGATTTTTCATTTGTTATATCAAGTGGGAGGTATTAATTTTAAAGACTACAAGCCAACGACCGTCATGCGACGTATTGAGCGTCGCATGCAAGTTCGTCATGTGCGTGACTTATCTAATTATCTGGGTTTATTAGAAAGTGATCGTGCGGAAATTTTAACATTAAAGCGTGATATATTAATTCCGGTTTCTAGTTTTTTTAGAGATAAAGAAACATTCTATATTTTAGAAAAATCAGTTATCGATACCATTGTAGCAGAACACCAAAATACTCAACCTATCCGGATTTGGGTGGCGGGCTGTTCGACGGGGGAGGAAGCTTATACATTGACCATGATGTTTATTGAGGCCTTTGATCGTGCTAAGCGTTGGCCACAGATTAAAATTTTTGCGACCGATGTGGAGCAGCAACACATTGATTTTGCAAGTTCTGGCGTGTATTCCGAAGGCATTCTCGCGGAATTATCTCATGAGCGTTTAGAGCGTTTTTTTACCCGCAAAAACAATCGCTTTGTAGTAAAGAATGACATTCGTCAACATATTGTATTTGCACGGCATAATGTCTTAGAAGACCCTCCGTTTACACGGATGGACTTGGTCAGTTGCCGTAACATGCTGATTTATTTTGAACCCCATGCACAAGAAAAAGCCTTGCTGCGCTTTCAATATGCTTTATCTCATAGTGGTTATCTGTTATTAGGTTCCAGTGAGTCGCTAGGTGAGCTCCAAAAAGATTTTGCAGTCATTAATGCTAAGCATAAAATTTATCGCTTAATTCGTTCTATTAGTTTGCCGTTAGATTTTAAAGCCCATTCTAAAGGTCGTATCGGGCGTCTGAGTATTAGCTCAAATCGCTCAGAGCATAATCGTTCATCGGAAGCGGCAATTATTGAAAGCGGCTCTTCGCAGCTGATGAAAAGCTATGTCCCACCTTCGTTATTGATCAACGAAGAGCGGGAATTAGTTCATGTTTATGGCGATGTTCAAAGGTACATCCGAATTCCAGAAGGCGTTGCAAGTTTAGAGGTTTCAAAATTATTAGCAGGGAAACTTGCACCGGTCAGCGTGGCATTGCTCCATAAAGTTGCCAAAGAAAATACGTCGTTGCGTTCAGAATTACAGCTATTTGATCCCGAAACAGGTGAGGCGGAGTTAGTGCGAGTCATCGTGAGACCTCTTACGTCTGAGACAAATCCTGATCGATATTTTTTGCTTGTCTTTGAACCTCAAACTATCAATGAATCCACCTTAGAGGAAACGGATTCGATTGATGTAAATATGGTCAGTACTGAGCGTATCAAATCATTAGAGCGTGATCTCTCGGTGACTCAGGATAGTCTACAAGCCACTATTGAAGAATTAGAAACTTCTAATGAAGAATTACAAGCCACTAATGAAGAATTAATGGCCTCTAACGAGGAATTGCAAAGTACCAACGAAGAATTACAGTCCGTCAATGAAGAACTTTACACTGTAAATACTGAAAATCAAGAAAAAATAGAAATACTAAATCGTTTAAATGCTGAATTAGATAACTTGACTAATGCCGCGCTAGTTCCATCTATTTATGTGGATTCCCATCTAAAGTTAACGCGATTTACGCCAGAAGCAACGCAAATTTTTCGAATACGAGAAACCGATATTGGTCGATCTATTGATGATTTTAAGCATAATATGGATTATCGTGAATTTATACAGGATTTGAATTTAGTCATAGAAAATAGACAAATTACCGAACGCGAAATCCAAACAGTCGATGAGCATTGGTATCTTGTGCGTTTATTACCACATAATGATCAGCAGAAAATACTTTGCGGTGTGGTTATTTCATTTTTTGATATCACGCATCGTAAAGATGTACAGCATTTACAGAACATTATCGATGCGTTATCTGAACATGTCGTTATTTTAGATAGGCAAGGTACTATCACTTTAGCAAATCAAGCTTGGCGTGATTTTGCAGAGCGCAATGGCAGTCAGTCTTTATCGCACTGTGGTCCGGGTACAAATTATTTGGATATTTGTAAAATTAAAGATGGAGCTGATGCTGATATCGCTCAGCAGGTCTATTATGGCCTGCGTAAGGTGCTTGAGGGGGAATTAGAGCGTTTTACGATTAAATATCCTTGTCATTCACCGTATCAACGCCGTTGGTTTTTGATGCAGGCTACCCCTATTAAACATTCATCGGGGGGTGTTTTAGTTAGTCATATCAATATCACGGATTGGGTTACAGATGATTGACCACTCATCTTACTAAGAAACCACTAAAACGCTATATATTTTCGATTTTTCCAATTTAATCATCACTATCTTATGAAAGAAGATAATCAAGATAAATCAATCGACTTAAATAATTCCTCTGCTATCCAACAAAATGCTGTTGATTTGTTACGCAAGGAGGATTTTGATTTTGCTTTAAAAGCCATAGCAAAAGGAAAGATTGGTTTTGACTCTATGCTAGAGAATTTAAAAATCTATCAGGCAGAGCTAGAAATTCAGAATGAGGAATTGCGTCACAGTCAACTAATTGCTGAAACGTCTGCACGTCGCTTTAGTAGCTTATTTGCATCCTTGCCATTACCTGCACTGGTTATTAATAGCGTAGGCGTTGTTTTGGAATGTAATGAGCAAGCAGAACGCCAATTTAGTTTACAAAGCAACAAGCTGCGTTCGCATTTTCTGCCCAGTTTAGTACACAAAAAAGAACACGCCCGCTTATTGTATTTAATCGAGCAGACTAAAGATTTAGGTCAAGCAATGATTGATAAAGTAACGTTGTTAGACATTGATAAGCAGATTTTTATTGCGGATATTCATGCTGCTTTATGGCCTAACTACTCAGATAAATTTAATCATCAATTGATTATTACTATTGTCGATCAAAGCGAAATAACCGCACAACAAACTAAATTAGAAGAAAGTCAACGTCACTTTATGGCGTATTTTAATGCAGCACCTATGGGTATGGCGGCGACGACGACTAAAAAGAAATGGTTAGAAGTGAATGATAAGTTATGTTTTATGCTGGGCTTTAGCTGTGCAGAGTTATTAAAGATGACCTGGCAAGATATAACTCACCCCGATGATTTAGGATTAGAGCTAGGGCTATTTAGTCAAGTTATTGCAGGATTTTCTGAAGGCTATCAACTTGATAAACGTTTTTTTCGCAAAGATGGTTCAATTTTAGACGCGCATGTCGCCGTCAGTTGCTTATACAAACCGAGTGGGGAAATTGATTATTTAATCACCATCATAGAAGACATTAGCGCTCGCAAACATAACTTCTCATTAGTTACAGGTGGCTTATAAATCAAATAGTTATATTTCTCAAAACCTATTAAAACTGATTATAAACGTTATGTAACTAACTGTGTGAGAAGCGGTACGCCCAGCGGCAGTAAAATTATTTCGAGAATGCGGGATTGATGTTCACGAAGTGCAGCAAAATGTTGTAGTGAAGCGTGATGGTGAAGGCTTAGAAATTGATTTACTGGTGGTTAATGATAAAGATACCGTTGCGATTGAATGCAAAAGTAATGTGAGTATTGATGATATCAATGAGCATCTAAAACGTTTAGAAAAAATAAAACGCTTGATTCCACGTTATCAAGGACAGCAAATTTTAGGCGCAGTGGCGGGCATAGTAATTCCTGAAAATGTAGCGGCGTATGCGATAAAACAAGGGCTTTATGTGATTGCTCAAAATGGCGAACAGTTAGCCTTACGAAACGACGTGAGTTTTGTGGCGAAGGTTTGGTGAACTGGCAATATGGGCAGGTGAACAGTTACGGCATTTTTGCGATAGAATACCAAGTCAAACAGTCAACTTTGTAATTACTATGAAAACAGTCGAACTCCTCTCTCCAGCCGGTACACTCAAAAATATGCGTTATGCGTTTGCATTTGGCGCGGATGCCGTTTATGCCGGTTTACCCCGTTACAGCCTGCGGGTGCGTAATAATGATTTTTTAGCCGATAATCTGGCTAAGGGCATTGCAGAAGCGCATCAACAAGGCAAAAAGTTTTTTCTGGCAACCAATGTTATTCCGCACAATGCCAAGGTTAAAACCTTCATCAAAGACTTGTCGCCCATTATCGAGATGCAGCCCGATGCCTTGATTATGGCGGATCCGGGTTTGATTATGATGACGCGAGAGGCGTGGCCGGATATGCCGATTCATCTCTCTGTGCAAGCCAATACGGTCAATTATGCCACGGTGAATTTCTGGAAAAGTATGGGTGTGGCACGGGTTATTTTATCGCGCGAATTATCGCTGGATGAGATTGACGATATTCGCCAACGTTGTCCAGATACTGAGCTGGAAGTGTTTGTCCACGGCGCGTTGTGTATTGCCTATTCGGGGCGTTGTTTATTGTCGGGGTATTTTAACCATCGCGATCCCAATCAAGGAACGTGTACCAATTCGTGCCGTTGGAAATATGACACGGTGCCTGCACAAGAAAACGCAGAGGGCGATTATTTGCCTGAGAATGCGGCGGTGTTATCACTGGCCGAAGTCAGTAACGCCAGTTGCGGAGGGGCTGAACGGCATCCTTTGGCAGATAAGGTTTATTTTCTGGAAGAGGAAGGGCGCAAGGGCGAATTATTGCCGGTTATGGAAGATGAAAACGGCACGTATATCATGAACTCAAAAGATTTGCGTGCCATTGAGCATGTACAACGTTTGGTAGATATTGGTGTTGACAGTCTAAAAATTGAAGGGCGCACTAAATCCCATTATTACGTGGCACGCACCGCGCAAACCTATCGACAAGCGATTGATGATGCCTTGGCGGGTCGTCCTTTTCAGCCTGAGTTGCTAGGCGTGTTGGAAAATTTGGCCAATCGCGGATATACCGATGGATTTTATCAACGCCATCATACGCATGAGCATCAAAACTATATCACCGGTTATTCTAAAAGCCATCAACAGCAATTTTGCGGCGAAATTAGAGAGTACGACGTAACAACAGGTCTTGCGACTATCGATGTGAAAAACAAATTTTCAGTCGGAGATACCTTGGAGTTGATTTTGCCAGAAGGCAATCAGGATTTTGTACTGGCATCTATGGAAGGGATGTATGGACAAGCCATGCAAGAAGCATCAGGCGGCGGTTATGAGGTGAAAATACCCTTGCCAGTCGCTGCGGTCAATTCTTATGGTTTATTGGCTAGGTATTATTAACTCATCGGTCATATTAAAACTGCGGCATATGCCACACCTGCTTGTGTGATATGCCGCGTTTTTTTTAAATACCTTGTTTATTAGTTGGTTGGGTTTAAGAGCTTAAATAAAAACTGTGTTATATCGCGTAGTTTATTTCATAAATTGATTTTCCATTCATCGCCTCTCGTGTGTCAGCGTGTCTTTCAATCGTTGTTGCTTTGTCAGTTATCAACTTAGTTTTGTTGTTTATAAAAACCATAGAAATATAATTTATTGAATTATAGGTAAATTATTAAAATATTTAGGGGTGAGTGACAACAAAATACATTAATCAAAAAACACCTGTGATGTGTTTTATATTGGCATGTATTCTGCTTCATTAGTCAAGTAAGTAGCCGTGTAAAAGTTTTTTAACAAAAGTGGGCGCTTTAGGCGAAGCCGCTCCCACAGATATTCAATGTTAAAAAACTTATGTCCTTCTACTTGGTCACGAAATTTATAACCATACAAACCGTCCTGGAGGACTTGATGAAAAACAATAAACTCACAAAATTGGTTTTGTGTTCTGCTATCACCTTAATTTGTGCCGCAGGTCAAAGTGCTTTTGCACATACGGGTATTAAAGATAAACTTTTCGTAGAAGGAACAGGGAATACAGGCAGTGGTGCTGCTGCTTATAACGCTTTCACTATTTCACATGGCTGTTTAACAAATGATGTCGCTGAAGGTACGACCGGCGCGACTCGTAAAGACGTGATTGCTCAAGCTGCATTATTCCCAAATTCAGCCAGCAATGCCGATGCGATTATTTATCGCTATAAAACGGGTTCTGTTGTTGCCAACGTTCCAGGTGTCGATGGCACAGTATTGACTGGAACAGCCACCACCTTACCAGTAACCAGCCCTAACGATTTGACTGACGATATTAATGGTGCATTAGCAGGTCAAGCGTTTAACAACTTAGGTTTGGGTTTAGTCAGTCCTAACTTGTTTGGCAACTTGATTATCCCTAAATTAGATGCAACCAATACTATTGCGCGTGGTTATGGTGTCATCAGTGGCCCTGTGACACCTCCATCCGGTGGCGTTATCAATGAAATGCCGTTGCAAGAAAGCTTAATCAGCACGACTGGACTTTCTCCTTTCAAATTTACTGTTCCTACATTTAAACCAACTTCTTGTGCACAAAACCTGATCGTGCGCGTGGCGGTCACCAACTGGTGTAAACGTGGTGGTGGTAAAGCGAATGACCCAGATCGTAAAGATGTTTGGATTGGAACGGACACGGGCAGTAAGTTATACAGCATGACTGGTGCTGATCATGGCATTATGCCAAATAGCCGTGTAATATTGGGCATGACCGGCACACCAACCGAGCAAGGTAATGGCAAAAGCTTCTGGCCTGCTTTCACTGTAACGCGTGATTTGGTTAAAAACCCACTGCCAGCCTCATGTAACGGCGAAAGCTATGATGTCGTTGTTGAGCCAAGCGGTGCTGATATTGACAAAAACTTGACGATTACCAGTGGAAAATTCCCATTGGGTGCGCCAGGTGCAAAATTTGAATAATTAAGCTGGGCTGTCAACGCCTAGGGATTTGCTCTTTTAAAAAAGTGAGTCAATAAAAGGGGGCAGGGGAGATTAGTTTATAATCTTTTCCGCTCCCTTTTTTTATGAGACAACCGCAAAAACTGAATGCTGTATGGGATTGCTTAAAATTTTAATCACTCTACTTTCTTTAAATCTATCTTTTAGTTTAAAAGCTGATACTCTACGCACCCATTTGGAATTGGCAAGTTACGAGGGAGGGTGGGTTTCGACTAAATCATCGACAAGCCCGTATCTTGCTCAGACCTTGGCAGACTTTTCTCGGCAGACCGGTGTTGTCATACATTATGCTGTTTTGCCTTTCGTTACCGCTCGGTCAAACTGTGTGCTCTCGTCAATATCAGCATGGCTGCGTTGTCAACTGGGAACACATGCAAATTTAGTTTTTCGCTATGAGCGACAGCCAACTGGAAAACAATCCTCTCGGGTGGTGGAAGTGTGGTTTGTGCCTGAGTCGTTTGATGATGCTACGCCATTGCTTAGTAGCTCAGAGCAAGTCGAGCCAGACTTAACGGCGACATGGTTTGAACGAATCCGGGTCAAAAATCCGCAACAGCGGATTGATGCCGTTACTGACTTGGCAAATCAGGCTATCAATAACAAGCCCGAACTTCAGGACGCATTGGAATTGGCTTTTAGCGATCCGAATGCGGAGGTCAGAGTGCAAGCCATTGGGGGCTTGGCAAAGCTCAATAATGAGCGTGCGCTAAATGCATTGCACCGTGCTTTGTTGGATAAAGATGTCTCAGTGCGCTTGATGACGGTCGATAATGCCGGTAATAACACGGCACTTTTAGAACAGGCTTTAAATGATAACGATGAATCGGTACGCAGTTTTGCGGCATTAAAATTGAATACGCTGGAGCGTCGACCTTGATCGTAATTTTTAAGCAAGCCTATGCTTGCACAAACAGAGGGTTATTATGAAATATCAATCAGCAAAGCAGCTTGTATTGATTGCCGGTTTATTAGGATTTGGGCAAACGGTTGCTTTTGCACACGATTTAAGTGGTTCGTTAGGCGTTGCCAGCTCAGCTGTTGATTATTATCAAGTACATTGTTATGACGATGGCACGGGGCCTAATGGTTATTTAGAAGTTGATATCAGCGATATTGCCCCGATTAACGCGCCAAAATTAAGTATTCAAGTGATAAAAGATAACACAGCGACCAACGCCACCGATCCCATTGACGGTGATGCGGGTCATAGTCCCACACTTACGGTGTACGGCAGTGCCGATCAATATTATCAGCTGACGATAGATAAAACCGCAGCTGGCATTGAAAACTATGCGGTTGAGTATCACTGTGTAACAAATACCAATCAGCACACGGGTACTGATATTCAAACCATTACTGATCAATAGGCTATCGTATGAAAAACAAGCTAATTTTAAAACTATTCAATGGGGTAGTATTGACGCTAGTTGTGGGTTTAGCGGATGCAGAAAGTTTACATGGCTCTCTAGGTGTCAGTGCGGCTTCTACCGATGTTTACCGTGTAATGTGTTCGGCAAATGCGAATGGTGATACCGTAAGTCTTAAAGTCTCGTTAGTAGATTTAGCCCCTAAAGCGACACCGATGCTGAGCGCACAAGTGCTTAAAGCTCAATTAGCAAAAAATACCACGGATGCGATAGACGGTGACAAACTAGCAAGTCCGGCGGTACTTATTTCGGGTGGCAATGGCGGATATGATCTCCGTGTCAATAAAACCGCCGCCGGTGCAGAGCTGTATAGCTTAAATTACAGTTGCTTAAGCAAGAGTGGTAAAAATACCGCAATCAGCTTAACGACGCTTCAAAATCAATAATATTCGTGTTATCTCTATCTAATCTATCGAGTTTTTATGAATTCATTACACGTTAAAGCAATTTTTATCATGCTGTCCGCTCAGTTATTTTGTACCGGACTAGCCGCTGCTCACGACATCAATGGGGCCTTAGGAAAAACCGCCGGAGCGACCGATTATTATCAAGTTGATTGTTTTGATGATGGTAATGGGGCAACGGCGTATTTAGTCGTAGAAATTAAAGATTTACCGCCTATTGCCTCGCCGATGGTCAGCGTTCAGGTCACCAAAGGTAAGCTGGCTCGCAATACCACCGATGCCGTTGATGGTAATGCCGCTTTTGCACCTATTGTTAATCTTCCCGGTGGTAATGGCTCTTATTTTTTAACGGTTGATAAAACGGCGGCGGGTATTGATACCTATAATTTACAAGTTCATTGTGAAACCAGTGCTGGCCAACATACTGGTACTCAGGAACCCATTTTGATTCAAAACCAATAATAGATGAAGCAACATATCTTTTTTTCGCTATGTGCCGTTTGGGTATTGGGCTTTGTTGGATTAATACAGGCAGCAGAAATTGGTGACGCTAGCCCAGATTGCCAAATTGCACCGCATGAACATCAAGCCAGTTATGCTCTTAAACACTTGCAAGGCAAAGTGGTTTATGTGGATTTTTGGGCCTCATGGTGCGGCCCGTGCGCTAAATCATTTCCTTTTTTGAACGCTCTCGATCAAGAGTTTAATACCAAAGGACTACAAATTATCGGCATCAATTTAGATGAGCAACCCACTGAAGCGGCTGACTTTTTAGCTAAATATCCCGCTCAATTCACGATTGCCAGTGGTGATAATCAGCAATGTGCAGAAAATTTTGCGGTTAAAGCCATGCCCTCTTCTTATTTAATAGACCGTAAAGGTCATATTCGCCATATTCACCTAGGCTTTAAGCCCGATGAAGCCGATCAGCTTAAAACGCTGGTTAATCAATTATTGGCAGAGTAATCAAATCTGGATGCTTTAAGATGTTAAAAAACGCACTCAACACGCTGTTAGTGATTGCTTTAACGCTGGTTCTTTCGGCCTGCGCCAGTGTAGCGCCGTGGCAACGTGGCGTTTTAGCCCAGCCCTCTATGGCGTTAGCCTTGCATCCGGCACAAGCTATTTTCAAAGAACATATCTATATCAGTCGTGAGGCGGCATCAGGTGGCGGCGCGGCAAGTGGTGGTGGTTGTGGCTGCTATTAAGCGTACAGGCTGGGCAAGGTTTTTAACTGTCAACAAGCCTAAAAAACCGCGTATCGCATCAAACCAATCCTTACAGGCATTGACGCTTGCCGCCTTAGCCTTGCCGGGCTTAATGCTGAATCCTGCTTGTGCGGAAGAAGACGAGGTAGAGTTTCAATATGGACATTATCAAGAAGGCAAGCGCAATCTATTTACAACCATCAATACTAAAAATCCCATTGAAGTCGATAGTTTGCTTGGCAAAGCCAAATTTAGCCTAAGCGATCGCGTTAAATTCGCATTCAATTACACACAAGATACGTGGTCAGGTGCAACGCCGATTTCAACTGCGCCACGGGTTGCCAATAGTAATCGTCCTATTCTTGCAGATACCCCTTCAGGTCAAACGATCACGGTGGGCGCATCGCCGTATCTCAATACGCAATTATTAGTAAATAGAAATTATATTCCGCTCAAACAAAAACCAAATGGCAGAATCGCCGGACAAGACACGCAATTAGTCCATATTCTCTCAATGGCATCTCCTGAAACACGCAAGCAAGGTGATTTCAACTTAGCGTATGAATGGGATGAAACGGCTTTGGATTTGGGCGGTGGCATTTCGGTTGAAAACGACTATGAATCACGTTTTGGCAGTTTAAATGGGCGTTGGGATTTTAATCAAAAATTGACTCGCCTAAATCTCGGACTGAGCTACACCAATAGTGATACCTCGGCTATTTTGGATCACGACTCCTCGCCTTATATCACCAAATCCGAATTTTTAGGGCAGATTGAACAATCCGGCGCAATGAAAATTATGCACGGTAATCGCCAAGATTGGAGCAGTTCATTAGGCTTAACTCAAATCTTGAATAAAGAGGCTTTATTCAGCGCTAATATCGGCTATACCCGCAGTACCGGCTATTTAGAAAATCCTTACAAAGCCATGTCGATTCTGTTTGTTGATTCCGAGCAAGGCGGCAATCGGCTGAATGGTGAACTCAAAGCGTTTCTTGAGCAACGCCCTAATGAGCGCAATCAACTTAACCTAGGTGGGCGGTTTATTCAGCATATCGGTTTAACGAATGCGGCTTTGCATGTGGATTATCGGTTTTTTCATGATGATTGGGGAATTAATGCCCACACCTTTGAAGCGGATTGGGTACAACCGATTGGCAGGACATGGACTATCACGCCACGCATTCGGTATTACTCACAAGATGCGGCGGATTTTTATCAGCCTTATTTGCTCTCTAAACAGGCCTTTGCCAAAACCGTTTATAACGAAGCCAGTGGGACGTTTTCATCCATTCCTTTCGATGCTCGCTTATTGCCACAGAATTTTTCCAGCGATCAACGCTTATCGGCTTATGGTGCGTTAAGCGGTGGCGTTACGGTTAATAAACAATTTTCTAAAGCGATTGGATTGGAAGCAGGCTTTGAATATTATAGCCATGCTGGTGCATTAAAAATGGGCGGCGGTGGTGAAGGCAGTTACAGTGATTTTGATTATTTTATGGCGAATGCGTCATTAAAAGTTAATCTGGCGGCTATGGCGAGTCCAGCATTCGCTGAGCAGGGTCATCACGCTCATCATGCTGAAGCACACCATCATGGTAATCCAGCACCAGCCGGCGTGATGTTTGGGCATTTATTAAACCAAGCCCATGCGTTTATGGTGGGCTATCGCTTTATGTATGGGCGACAATCCGGCGACATGCTGCACGGCTCACAACTCGCGACGGATAGACAGATTGTCAATGGCGGCTGTGGCAGTGGCGTACAGGCGTGTCGATTAACGCCTACTTATATGGATATGAGTATGCACATGCTAGATATTATGTACGCCCCCACCGATTGGCTGAATGTCATGGTGATGCCGCAATTTATGGATATGGCGATGAACTTGCGTCAACTGGCAGGTGCGCCACCCGTGCAGCCAGGTGAGCATGTACACACGGGCACGGGTCATGCGACCGGTGGCGTGGGAGATACGGGACTATACGCGCTGATTAAATTACTCGACCAACCCGTCCATCATGTTCATTTAGGCTTAGGCTTAAGTGCGCCTACTGGCGACGTGGATATACCATTACGGCGTAACCATCAACAGGATGAAGGCTTTATTCATTATGGTATGCAGTTGGGCAGCGGTACATGGGATTTTAAACCCAGTCTGACCTATATCGGTCAATCGGAGGCGTGGTCTTGGGGAGCGCAACTGAGTGGCACACACCGCATGGAAGATAAAAACCAAAGTGGCTTTACCTTCGGTGATATCTTTCAATCGACCGCCTGGGGCGGCTATGGTTTGACCCCTTGGTTATCGACAACGGTGCGTGGTGTTTATACTGATCAAGCGGCGGTCAGCGGTCGATTTAATGCCACCTCTGGGGTGGTGAACGGCGTCTTACTGGCAAATGTCAATCCCAAAGCAGGGCCTATGGATTTTCCCAGCAGTTACGGCGGGCGGTATTGGGATGTCGGCTTTGGTCTGAATGCGCGTGTTCCGAGTGGTGATTTAGCGGGTAATAGTTTTGGTGTCGAATGGTTGCAACCCGTCTCCACGGATGTCAATGGCTATCAATTGGATAGGGAAGGGGCATTGTCTGCAACATGGCAGCTCATGTTCTGATATGATCTGCGCTTTCCATCCTACCAAAATCGCCCTTGTTATGAGAAAAAATATTCGTTTGATGTGTCTTGGTTTGCTGAGCTGTTATGCTCAGCTCCTCCCTGCTCAGAACTTTACGCTGCCGGTGCGTCTGGACTATCCACTGCTTAAAAAGGCCTTAATGTCGCAGCTTTACACGGGCGAAAATAATACGGCTAAACTTTGGCAAGATAAGCCAGGATGTAGTTTTTTAACCCTATCCGATTTAAAAATTGCCGGTAATACCGGACAAATTCAGCTGTTAAATAATGTGCAAGCGCAGTTTGGTACAGCAATAGGTGGGCAATGTATGACGCTTGTAAAGTGGGTGGGGATTTTGGAAACTTGGCAGCAACCGACCCTGAGTTCTGATCATAAAACCTTAAGTTTACCCGTTACAAAAATGCTCGCCTATGACCCACAAGGGCGACAAATGAATATAGGGCAATTGCAAAACGTGTTGCAAAGTGTTGCATCGCCTAAATTAGCCGAGCTTAAGATTGATTTACAAAAATCACGCGGTGATATTGAGCGCAGTCTACTACCGTATTTACCTAAAAAAAATCGCGACGATCTGGGGCGGTTATTAAACACCTTAAGCTTTAGTCGGGCTGAGGTGGATGATACCGGCGTTGCAATGGCATTAAGTTTTGAAGCCCCCGTAATGGTTAAAGACAAATCAGTCAGTCCAGCCTTTAGTGAGTCGGAGCAGAAGCAATGGCAACTCGCCTGGCATCATTGGGATCAGTGGTTAACGCAAACCATACAGCAAGCATCAGTCGATAGTCAGTCGCCGGGCTTACAAGCCTCATTAACCGAAATATTGCATGACTCTCGACAGGCTTTTCAGACGGCGATCAAAGAGCAAGGACGCAATGGCGATGATCCAGTGCGTACATTTTTTATGTCCAGTTGGGAGCGTTTAGCGCCTCAGTTACAAACCTTGGCAAAGCAATTGCCCGAAGCACAAGGTTTGCGTTATCTGACATTTATTGCCGCTACCGATGTTATCTATCAATTGGAAACCTTGGGGACGCCTTTGGGCATTGAGATTTCGTCGGATGGTTTGCGTCGATTAGGGCGACTTTTGCTGACCGCCCAGCAAGAACAACAGCATAGTGCAAAATAATGTTCTTTTTATGAAGAGGGGTACGCACTCTTGTGATATCTTGTTTGCCCGTTATCAAGCGCTGTGTGCAAGCATGTCCTAAGTGTTACTGAGGAATGAGAGTGAACAACGGTGTACGGCTGGAGTGCAAGCTTTGCCTGCATTGCAGGCATCAACAGTAGGCGCTTTAGGCGAAGCCCGCACTGTGACTATTGGCAACTTGCCTAAGTTATTCCATGCTCATTCCTTATTAGAATAAATTAATCACTGCGACCCTAGTGTTGCATTTCTACTTGTCATGATATTCAGAAGACTTTTGTTTATTACTTTGCTGTTATTTGTACAAAATGCCATTGCTGACCTGCATCATGTATTGTTAGGTTTTGAATCGGAATGGGCAATTATTTACTATGGCACGCCCAAAAAGCAGCAAGGCGCATCTTACGAAAAACTATTGGAAAAAATATCTCATGTACTTGAGCAAAATCCTAATAATGCGGATGTCATGTTTTGGAAGGCGGTGGTGGGCGGCAGTTATGCCAACCACCAGACTCCAGTTGCTGCGCTGAATGCCATCTATGAAGTCCGTGATTTATTGAATAACGTTATTGCAATCAACCCTAACACGATGAGTGGCTCGGCTTATGTGGTGTTAGGTACACTGTATTACAAAGCGCCGCCTTGGCCAGTGGCTTTTGGTGATAATAAAATTGCCAGTAATTTATTACAAACCGCACTAAAAATTAACCCAAACGGCATTGACAGTAATTATTTTTATGCGGCATTTCTAAGCACCGAGCATCAATTTGAAGAAGCGCAGCGTTATTTTGCCAAAGCGATAGCCGCACCTATTCGACCCGAGCAGCGTTATTCGGATACCCAGCTACAAAATGCCGCTAAACGCGAGTTAGAGCGCTTGGCCAAGCTTTAATCAAACTTAAGGTATATGCAATGCTAACCAGCTAGCATCTACTGAACACCACTCAACACGATGCTTACAATGTGGTGGCAGGGTGACATAATCCCCTGCCTTTAATGACAGCGAGTCACCACTTTCAAACCTTAATGTCGCGTTACCTGTCACGAGCATCACCCACTCGGTAATTTCTTGGTCATACCAATCACCTATTGGTGTTGTGAAACCGTGAGATTCTATTTTTTCCAATACCACACTGGATGTCATAACGATCGGAAAAAATTGCTCTTTATCGTTACTGACTGAACACACATCCAGAATATTACTGACTGATGATAACAACGTAATTCTCCTCACATACCGGAATGACGGTCTTAACTATTGGTGTAGATGCTTATGCGTATTAGATGGGTAGCCTCAAAAACTATCAGAACTATTTATCTACTGGGTGTTCTACAAATAAGCTTTCTGATAACATAGCCGCCCAATTATTAAAATTAACTATCTAGGTAAAAATATGGCTTTTGTAGTCACCGAAAATTGTATCAAATGTAAATTCACGGATTGTGTTGATGTTTGCCCTGTTGATTGTTTTCATGAAGGTCCAAACTTTTTGGTTATTGATCCAGAAGAATGTATCGATTGTACCTTGTGTGAACCGGAATGTCCTGCTAACGCAATTTACGCAGAAGATGAGGTTCCTGAAGGACAAGAAATATTCATTCAACTCAATGCAGAACTCTCTAAACAATGGCCGACGATAACTGACGTTCAAGATGCACTTCCCGATGCAGATGAGTGGAATGGTAAAGACGGTAAGCTCGATTTGTTGGAAAAGTAACTCATTTTAAATATACGGTGCAATACACTAGGTTTAGAGCATTCTGCTGCTCGGTAAAATCGACATAACATTATGAGAAGTTTTTAGATTGCGCCAGTAGTATTTTGTTGAAATCCAATAGCTTTAGAGACTGTGAAAGTATTCTTTTTATGGCTACCAATATAAAACGGGGCAGCGAGAGGTTAAGCTGTTCGTGGTAAGCTTGTATGATCGGCTTAACAGCCCCCTTCGGTAAGCGCAGGGCGAATGGTTAAGTCTAGTAAGTTGTCCCCCTCTTTAGCAAAGAGCACCCAAAGGGGAAGCAAAAATCATAATACTTTCACAGTCACTTTAGCCATTGAAGTAAAACGACTCAAGTTGTTTTACTTTGGTATAGGCAATCTGTATTTGCTATCTAAATTACTGAGTTCGTAATGATTCAGTGTTTCTAAATTCACTGGGGACGCGGTTTTTTTTCCTGTATTCCCAATAGCGGGTTGACTCATTACGTTGAAGACAGTCAAAAATTCAGTGTGCGCTGCATCGATCACATTATTGATTCAAATACGTTCAGGTTATAATGCCGGACGTGCTATTTTCACGACAACCCCCATCGTCTATCGATCCCAAAATGGTTGCGGATGCCAGACGACTAACTAGGATAATAAACGCACAGATGACCCAAAAATTGTACATTCAAACCAACGGCTGCCAGATGAATGAATATGACTCTGACAAAATGCGTGATGTCTTACAGGCTTCTCATGGTTTTGAACTGATTAATGACCCTAAACAGGCAGATGTTTTGCTATTGAATACGTGCTCCATTCGTGAAAAAGCTCAAGAAAAAGTATTTTCCGCGTTAGGTAAGTGGCGGATTATCAAGGAAAAACGCCCTGATATTATCATTGGTGTAGGCGGTTGTGTTGCCAGCCAAGAAGGTGCGGACATTCAAAAACGTGCACCGTTTGTTGACATCGTGTTTGGCCCACAAACCTTGCACCGTTTGCCTCAGTTGCTTGATCACGTTCGCCACAAGCATCAGCCGGTGGTTGATATTTCTTTTCCTGAAATTGAAAAATTTGATGCCTTGCCTGAGCCGCGTGCAGAAGGCGTTAAAGCTTTTGTTTCTGTCATGGAAGGTTGCAGCAAATATTGCAGCTTTTGCGTGGTTCCGTATACACGCGGTGAAGAAATCAGCCGTCCCTTAAATGATGTCCTTATAGAAATTACCCACCTCGCCAAACAAGGCGTACGCGAGGTAAACCTGTTAGGGCAAAACGTCAACGCCTATCGGGGTCTAATGGACGATGGGGATATCGCAGATTTTGCGCTATTACTGCATTATGTTGCCGCGATTGACGGCATTGATCGCATTCGGTTTACGACCTCGCATCCAGTTGAATTTACAGATAACTTGATTGAGGCTTTTGCAGAAATTCCTGAGCTAGTTAATCATCTGCATCTGCCTGTACAGAGTGGCAGTGATAGCATATTAAAAAAGATGAAACGCGGTCATACACGTGCGGATTATCTTGAAATAATTGCCAAACTTCGTGCTGTTCGCCCTAATCTGTGCTTATCGTCTGATTTTATCATTGGCTTTCCGGGTGAGTCGGATGTGGAGTTTGAGGAAACAATGGCGTTTATCGATGAGATCGGTTTTGATTTATCATTTAGCTTTATTTACAGTCAACGACCTGGTACACCCGCCGCTGATTTAGCGGATGATGTGCCAATGGACATCAAAAAACAGCGTTTAGAGCGCTTCCAAAATCGTATTAACGAAATGACTGCCGACATCTCCAGGCGCATGATTAACACCGTGCAAACGGTTTTAGTTGAAGGACAATCAAAAAAGAATCCGTTACAAATGCAAGGGCGCACCGAAAATAATCGAGTCGTTAATTTTATTGCTCATCCGCGTTTAGCGGGGCAATTTGTCGATGTGTTGATTACTGAAGCCTTACCTAATTCCTTACGGGGTCGTCTGGTCGAATCATCGGTTGATAAAATTTTAGCCAACGTCTCTGAATTCGCATGATTTCGCAAGAGCTTTTTTTATTGCCAGCCGATAATCATCGTTTATCTAATTTCTGTGGACAACTCGATAGCCATTTACGACAAATTGAGCGTCGCTTACAGGTTGAGATTGCCAATCGAGGTAATCAATTTAAAGTGACGGGACTTGAAACGTCGGTTCAGGCCGCTTGTGCTGTGATGCAAAAACTTTTTGAAAATACAGCCAATGAGCAATTGACGGCCGAGCTGATTCATCTGGCGATGCAGGATGCCTCAATTGATGGCTTATTAACGGAAACCGTTACGCCAGAACCTCAGCAAAACATCGCTATAAAAACCAAATGCGGGCTTATCAAGGGTCGAGGTGTTAATCAGCAAGATTATCTTCGTAAAATTGTCTCCCATGACATCAATTTTGGTGTAGGCCCGGCGGGAACGGGTAA
Source organism: uncultured Methylococcaceae bacterium (assembly GCA_903945375.1). Taxonomy (GTDB): domain Bacteria; phylum Pseudomonadota; class Gammaproteobacteria; order Methylococcales; family Methylomonadaceae; genus Methylovulum. Next base: position 42,704 of record CAJAVP010000100.1, read on the forward strand.
AACGTTTTTGGCAGTGGCGTGTGCGATTGACGCGCTGCAAAGTGAAAAGGTTAGAAAAATTATCTTGGTGCGTCCTGCTGTTGAGGCGGGAGAAAAGCTGGGGTTTTTGCCAGGTGATATGGCGCAAAAAGTCGATCCTTATCTGCGACCTTTATATGATGCCTTATACGATATGTTAGGCATTGAGCGCGTCGAAAAAATGATTGATCGCGGTGTCATTGAAGTCGCTCCGTTGGCGTTTATGCGGGGTCGGACTTTAAACGATGCGTTTATTATTCTCGATGAAGCGCAAAACACGACCATTGAGCAAATTAAAATGTTTTTGACGCGCGTTGGTTTTGGCTCTACTGCGGTTGTTACGGGCGATATCACGCAAATTGATTTGCCTTCTGAAAAAATGTCCGGTTTACGGCATGTGCTGGATGTACTCAAAGATGTTGAAGGCATCAGCTTTACCTTCTTTAGTGTTCGTGATGTGGTTCGTCATCCTTTGGTTCAGCGAATTGTCTCAGCTTATGAGGCTTACGAAAAAAAAACTAAAGCCGAATGAATTACATAGAAATTCAAAACGTTTTTGCCTCCGCAGGTCAACCCGATATTCAGCAGTTTCAGCTGTGGGTAGATGCCGCTTTGAGCGATTACCCCCAAGATACCGAGTTGCTTATCCGTATTGTTGATGAGCCTGAAATTGCCGCACTGAATAGCCAATATCGCCAAAAATCGGGCTCAACTAATATCCTTAGTTTTCCTTTTGAAACGCCAGAAATAGCGCAAGAGGATTATGATTTTTTAGGTGATTTAATTATTTGTGCGCCGGTTGTTGAACGGGAAGCACGTGAGCAGCATAAAGCCTTACACGATCATTGGGCACATATGCTGGTACACGGTGTTTTACACTTGCTCAGCTATGATCACATGGACGATGATGAGGCCCAAATCATGGAAGAAAAAGAAATTACTATTTTGCAAACACTTCATATCAACAACCCGTATAGGTGAATAAACCATGAGCGATGACCACCCCCCAAGTAGACAATCCCCGCCCAAAAGCTGGGTTGAAAAAATCAGCCACCTTTTGACCGGGGAGCCACAAGATCTTGATGATTTATTGGAAATATTAAGGGAAGCACGCGAAAATCACTTGCTGGATAACGATGCGCTGTCAATGATTGAAGGGGTGTTACAAGTTTCTAAAATGCGGGTTAGAGACATCATGTTGCCTAGGGTACAAATGGTGGTTGTACCTAAGGAGGCGAATCTCGAAGACATTTATCCATTGGTCATTGAGTTTTGCCATTCTCGTTATCCCGTGATTGAAGATGACCGCAGTAATGTAGTGGGTATCTTATTGGCTAAAGACCTTTTAGCGCATGTCTTGCAAAATAAATCCTTGACCGTTGAGCAGCTAATGCGTCCAGCTTGGGTTGTTCCTGAAAGCAAACGATTGAATGTACTACTAAAAGAGCTGCGAACCAATGGTAATCACATGGCGATTGTGGTCGATGAGTATGGTCAAACGGCTGGCTTGGTGACTATTGAAGATTTGTTAGAGCAAATTGTGGGCGAAATCGAAGATGAACACGATGAGCATGAAGATGAGAGTTATGTTTTTCAGCGTAATGAGCACGAGTTTATGATTAAGGCGTTGATGCCCATTGACGAATTTGACGATTTCTTTTCTACGCAATTAGCAACAGATGAATATGACACGATTGGCGGCTTTATTGTCAGTCAATTGGAGCATATGCCCAAAAAAGGCGAAAGTTTAAGCGTCGATGAAATGAAATTTGAAATTGTAAAAGCAGATAATCGACGCATCTATTTAATTAAATTAAAAATGCCACACTGACAATCGGTACTTAATACGCCTAGACGACAGAATGACTCATCCAAGCACTTCAACAAAACCTAATCGACAGACGTTGTATGTCTTATTCGCCTTACTATTGGGTATTGTTGCTGGAGAAATACTGAATTTAGCTTTTGGCGCGACCAATTTAGCAGTAGAAAATCCGGTTTTATCGCAGATCACAGACGTGCTATCAGTGCTTACTGATATTTTCATGCGCTTGATTAAAATGATTATCGCCCCGCTAGTCTTTGCGACATTGGTGGTGGGTATCGGCAAAATGGGCGATGGTCACGCTGTTGGGCGCATAGGACTAAAAGCCATGTTATGGTTTTTTTCCGCTTCATTGCTTAGCCTGCTTTTGGGTTTGGTGTTGGTCAATGGGCTAAGTCCAGGCGAAAATCTTCATATGCCTTTACCGCCGATCAATGCGGATACCGGCTTAGTCAAAACACCACCCAATTTAGGTGGCTTTGTTGCTCATATTTTTCCTAAAAGCATTATTGAAGCAATGGCGACAAATGAAATTTTGCAAATTGTCGTATTCTCCGTGTTCTTTGGTGTCGCTTGCTCGCAACTTAGAGAGTTAGCCGAGCCGATGCTTAAGGCTTTAGATTCTTTAGCGCACATCATGCTGAAAATCACCAGTTATGTGATGCACTTTGCGCCTGTCGCGGTTTTTTCGGCAATAACTGCCGTAATCGCTAAGCAAGGTTTGGGTATACTCAAATCCTATGGCGTTTTTATTGGTGAGTTTTATTTGGGGTTGCTGTTGTTATGGTTGCTATTAGCAAGCATTGGAGGCGTTTTTTTAGGTTCAAGACGCTTATTGTCGTTGCTGCGTCATATTCGTGAGCCGATCTTGCTGGCATTTGGTACAGCAAGTAGTGAAGCAGCTTATCCCAAGCTATTGCAACAATTGGAGCGTTTTGGCTGCGACGAAAAAATAGCCGGATTTGTTTTGCCGTTGGGTTATTCGTTTAATTTGGACGGAAGTATGATGTATATGACTTTTGCTGTGCTATTTATCGCACAAGCTTATGGTATCGCTATGCCGCTGGATCAACAGGTCTTTATGCTCCTCGTGTTGCTGTTTACTAGCAAGGGTGTTGCCGGTGTGCCGCGTGCTTCATTAGTTGTTATTGCGGCAACTTTGTCCATGTTTCATATTCCCGAAGCCGGCTTGCTACTGCTGCTGGGAGTCGATCAAATTCTGGACATGGGGCGTAGTGCCAGCAATGTGTTTGGTAATAGCCTTGCCGCTGCTGTGGTCAGTCGCTGGGAAAAAGCACTTAAATAAAGAGAGATTAGATTTCTCATTGGCGAATAGATTTCTTTCAATTGCTAACGATTGTATTGATTCTACGTTTTTATTTTGATAGCATTCAAACCTCGTCGGATTCATCTCCAAATACTTATGAATGATAAAAAAAATTGTGACCTCTGTGGTTTATACGTTGAAGTCGAAGGCTTTAGTTTACAGACAAAAGAAGGCGTAAAGACGTTTTGTTGTGAAGGCTGTAAAGGCATTTTTGAAATGTTAAATCCAGATGAGATTTTATCCGAATCTGATTCGTCTGATTAAGATCATTATTTTTATTTTCAAACGAGGGGAAAAAGTATGGCACATACGCATGGTAAACAACTTGTTCAAGGGGCCGCTGCGTCCGCAACCGTTCATACAGGAAAACAACTGATGAAAAATATCGCTAAACATCCCGCCTTAGTCTTTGGTCTTGGCTTAGTCACCGGTTACTTGGTTTACAAATACCGCAAGGAAATCATTGCTAGTTCAACGAAAGTGGTTGATGCCGGTAAGGATTTCGTTTTACAACAAAAAGAAAATTTAGAAGATATCGTTGCTGAAATTCAAGAAGATGCTAATTGATAGACTGTGTTGGCAATTGAAGCGGGCACTTATTAGCTTTTAAGTCCCGCTTTTTATATTATCTTGAATGTTTGTTGTTTATCTATGGCTATCCAAAAACAATTTGTTTTGCGTTACCGTGAGTCGGGTCATATCCGCTTCCAAATCCCCAGTCAATTTTGTGAGCCTGTCACTGCCAAATTATTAACCGAAGCCCTATTACAATCAGATGGTATTTATCGGGTTAATCTTTATGCGGGTCAAAAAAAGTTGTCTATCCGTTATCAAGAATCCGTTTGTGATTTTAATACGCTGGTAAAAAAACTATTTCAGATCATTGCTAATTTAGAACGACAATCATCGGTTCAAGAACCTGCTCTTGTCGTCGGCAAATTCAAAACCCTTTCCAACAAGTTTAAAAACCTAAGCATCAATCGATGGTTTAATAAAACCTATAACGATACGAAAGAAACACTACAAGCCGCTAAAATTCTCACTAAAGTCGGGTTAAAAAAACAAAAAGCCCTGTTTAACGATCCCGAAAAAGCCATGATCGATTTTTTCAATGATATGTTGGTGATTTTTTTAATCAAGCTGCATTGGGAACGTATAACGAAAGACTGGCTGCCTAATCCGTTAAAATATCGTTACGAATGGATGGCCGTATTTTATATGTTCTTCTTATTGATGCGTTCAAGACGACCCAAATAACACTCAACTTTTAAAGAGTTCTTCAGTGATGGAATCAAATCCTACGGCCTATAAAAACTTTACGCTCGTCCATCAATTAAAAAGACGCATACGGATTATTGCGCCAATCTTAAAAAACGATCCTGAGCGCGGGTATATTTTTGAAATTCTGTTAAAAAAACGTATTGAGATTAAACGAGTCCGATCTGTTTTTGATTTAGGATCAGTGGTTATCGAGTTCGATCCCGGTCGTTTACCTAAAGCTAATTTATTAATTTTATTGGATGCGGTGCTGGGTAATTTAGGGCGCAAACCCAGTCAGAGTCTATTGAACGCCAGTAAAAAAACTGAGTTAACCGGCAAACTGAACGAGATAGATTTGGCTGTTGAGGGAATGAGTTGTGCATCTTGTGCCTTATTGCTGGAAATGGTGATCAAACGGGATGCCCGCGTTAAACAAGTCAGCGTCAATTTTGCTACGGAAACACTCAGTGTGGTTGGACAATTGAGTCGCGATGAGGTCAGTAGTCGCGTGGCCAGTTTAGGTTATAAAGCCTTCCCAATGGACACCTTATCGCAACGTAAAAAAATGATTGAAAAGGAACAACAACGGATTGTCTTAGCAAAGCATCGGTTAGTCTGGTCTGCGCTGCTGAGTGCGCCGGTGATTGCGATAGCCATGAGTATGACAACGTCACGCCGCTTGCATTGGGTGCAGTTAGTTTTAGCTACCCCCGTAGTGTTTTGGGCAGGTAAGCCCTTTTTTGATAAGGCATTTCGTTTAGCCAAACATCGTGCGGCTAATATGGATTCCTTGATTGCTTTGGGCGTAGGTTCGGCATTTTTATATAGTTTGCCCGCTTTTTTTTTACGTAAAGGACACCTTTATTTTGAAGCGGCAGCGGCAATTATCACTTTCGTATTATTAGGTCGCTACCTAGAAGAACAAGCCAGAGGCAAGGCGGGTGAAGCCATTCGACAATTAGTCGATTTACAACCGCAGACGGCAACCCTATTGCGTGACGGTGAAGAATTTATCGTGGATGCCGAAAGTTTGCAGATCAATGATTTGGTTTTGATTAGACCCGGTGAAAAAATTTCCGCCGATGGCGTTGTGTATCAGGGCATGTCCACGGTTGATGAATCGATGGTCACCGGTGAAAGTATGCCCGTCATCAAAGAAGCCGGACATCGCGTGATTGCTGGCTGTATCAATGGTAATGGCGTGTTGCGAATAAAAGTGACCGCAGTGGGTATGGATACGGTGTTAGCCGGAATCGTTCACATGGTCGATCAAGCGCAATCTACTAAGCTACCCATTCAAAAACATGTGGATAAAATTTCAGCGGTGTTCGTGCCGGGTGTTATGGTTGTTTCGGGTTTGACCTTGGTGGGCTGGTTATTGGCAGGTGCTTCGTTTGGTTTTGCGTTTGGTAATGCGATTACGGTTTTGTTAATTGCCTGTCCGTGTGCGCTGGGTTTGGCAACGCCAGCTGCTATTATGGTGGGAACGGGGCAGGCGGCAAAAAAAGGCATTTATATTCGTAATGGTGAAAGCCTAGAAGTGGCTGCCAAATTGAACGTGATTGTTTTTGATAAAACGGGCACGATTACCGAGGGTAAACCTAAAGTCAGTGATATGCTGAACGTCTCTGATTTAACACAAGAAAGCTTGTTAACTCTAGCGGCCTCTGCCGAGCATGATTCGGAGCATTTTTTGGCAAAAGCCATTGTTGACTATGCACGAGAACAATCAGTCAGCCTTGAAGACTGTCAGCATTTTTATAGTGAAACTGGCTTGGGTATTCGTGCGGACATTGGTCAAAATACGGTGCTACTTGGTAACAAAACATGGCTTCTACAACAAGCCATAGCGGTATCTGCCTTATTGCCTGCGGCACAAGAATTTGCAGGGCAGGGCAAAACACCGGTTTTTATGGCGGTCAATGGCAAAGAAGCGGCGGTGTTTGGTATTGCCGATAATCCCAAAGAAAATGCTAAAGCAGCCATTGCAAAACTGCATAAATTAGGTATCGAAACCGTGATGGCGACCGGTGATATTGAACGTACAGCCCAGTATATTGCTGCCAAAGTTGGTATTGAACAGCTCATTGCCAATGCGCGTCCTGAGAAAAAACTAGCCATTATTCAAGAGCTTCAAGCTCAAGGTAAACAAGTCGGTATGATCGGTGATGGGATAAATGATGCACCGGCATTGACAGCCGCTAACGTGGGTTTTGCGATTGGCTGCGGCAATGACATCGCTATTGAATCGGCGGATTTAACCTTAGTTCAAGGTGATATTTCAAAAGTTGCCGATGCCATTGGTTTAAGTAAGGAGACGATTGTTATTATTAAGCAAAATTTATTTTGGGCGTTTGCCTATAACACGGTTGCAATTCCTGTTGCGGCAATGGGTCGGTTAAATCCTATGCTGGCTTCTGCGGCAATGGCGTTAAGCTCAGTGTCGGTGATTGTTAATTCATTACGTTTAAGTCGAAGATAGGAATAGCAATGGATCACTCCATGATGGATCATAGTATGCACGGAATGACCGATGTGGCAGCAGTCGGTGGCGGATTTGATTACGCACTGGCGTTTATTGCGGGCTTCCTAGGTAGTGGACACTGTTTAGGTATGTGTGGCGCATTGGTATCGGGTTATTTTATGAAGTCCGGTAACAACCGTTCTTATATACCCTATGTGGTTTATCAATTCGCCCGATTATTTGTTTATACCTTGGTTGGTTTTGCAGCGGCGACCTTGGGTGTCGTTTTGGTGTCCAGCGGTGTTTTTGGGAAAATCCAAAGTCTGCTACAAATGTTTATTGGTTTCGTGGTGATTTTGTTGGCGTTTGGTATTTTGGGCTGGATACCTTGGCAAGCATCAATACGCTTACTGCCCATGCCGTGGTTGCGTAAGGGGTTTAGTAGTTCACGTACACAAGGTCCGATAGTCGGTAGTTTATTGGCTGGTCTATTGAATGGCATGATGCCTTGCCCTTTAACCTTTGCAATGGCGGTTAAAGCGACCTCAGCCGCGAGTGTTTATGAGGGGGGATTATTGATGTTGGCGTTTGGTGCAGGTACTTTGCCGATGATGCTGTTCATTAGTATCGCTTTCGGCAAAATCAGTGCTCATGTCCGTGGCTTGATGTTGAAGTCAGCTGCATTGATTATGGTGTTTATGGGCGGGAATACCTTCTATCGCGGTTTAAGTTTTTATACCGACCAGCATTTTAAACACCATAATTATTTCTCTATGCTGAAAGATCAGATAGATCGTTTGATCGTTTATTTGGCCGAGGTGATTGCATATTTTTCTGGTCTAATTAGTAACATACAAAATATGTAATGCTCTTTTAATGTTGTGCAGAATGTAGCCCTAGTGATTCTAGGGCACTTAATTCAGCCATAGAGTTAATATTAATAAATAACTCAGCTTGACCGGAAAAATCAGCTTTAACGCAATGATGTAATTTGATCCAGTGCTCGACTTTGCGTTGTCCGCTTTCCAGGTAGCTCGCTAAACTATCTTGTAAATCAGTTTTTAATGCTAGAAAAACCGGATGTAAGCGCTCCCCATCAAAGGCCACTGCGATGTCTGCGTTATGATTAATGCGTGTGTTAATCAAATGCCGTAAGTGCGCTGCGGTGACTAATGGGCAATCACAAGGTAACACCAGTAAAACATCGGCATGAGTGGCTCTCATGGCAGTGAGTACGCCAGCTAATGGCCCATCAAAACTATCTGTCTGATCTGTCAGTACCGGCCAATTAAAACAGCGATATTGTTCAAGATGACGATTGGCACTAATCATGACATCGTCGAGCACTTGTGCTGCGGCAGAAATGGCATAACTGACTAGGGGTTTACCCTGATAAGCTAGCAAACCTTTGTCTTGATTATTCATGCGCCGAGCCAGTCCGCCTGCTAGTATGACTCCGCTTGTTAGTAAAGAATTATTCATTTAAAAATAGGCAACAGATCAGTTTGCTTGTTGATAAAAGACTCTCTCCAGAGTGCCAGCTCATTAGCGGGCATGGGATGGGCGATACCATAACCTTGAGCGATATGACAACCCATCTTTTTTAAGACCTCATAATGCTCAAACGTTTCTACGCCTTCGGCGACGGTGATGCGATTGAACGCCGCTGCGAGTGCAATAATTCCCTGCACAATAGCATGATCAGCTGGATCTACTAACATATCCCGAACAAAGCTCTGATCGATTTTAATAACCGTCGCGGGTAGTTGACGCAAATAGGTTAAAGAAGAATAGCCGGTGCCAAAATCATCTAGCGCAAATTGAATGCCCATTTCACCACATTCCTCAATAATTTTGGCAATCCTCGCAATGTCTGCTAACGCAGTGGTTTCAAGAATTTCAATTTGTAGACGATTTGCGGATAGAGCAGCGTATTTAGTCAGTTTTTGTTGCAGGTTTTCTACAAAATGAGGCTTTTGCAAGTGCTTGGCTGAGATATTAATACTGATTTCAAAATCGAGTCCTTTTTGTTGCCAAGCGAGTAGTTGTGCAAGGGTTTGGTCAATAACCCACTCACCGACTTTAATATCTAAATCTGAATTTTCAATAATAGGGAGAAATTCCCCGGGGGCTAGCACGCCTAGTTCGGGATGTCGCCAACGAATCAAGGCTTCAGCTCCTACAACGCAATTATCGAATAGGGCTACTTTAGGTTGGTAGTACAACTCAAACTCAGAGTTGGCGAGAGCCTGTTCAATACGAGTGTAACGCTCATAATGCAGTTTTAGCGAGACATCTTGGAAAGTATCAAAGATATGGTAGCGATTTTTTCCCTGTTGTTTGGCAATGAACATCGCTTGGTCTGCGTGGCGTAGCAGCGTATCGGGCTCTTCATCGTCTAACGGGTACAAGGTCACACCAATACTGCCGGTGACGATAAATGTATGTCCTGATATCTGTAAGGGTTGCTCTATCGCTTTAAGTAGGCGATCCAAGCTAAGTTTAGCATCTTTGCGGCACTCAATACTCAATTGTAAAACAACAAATTCATCTCCGGCTATGCGTGCAACGGTATCTCCACCACGTAAATTATTGTCGATACATCTAGCAATTTTAATGAGCACTTTATCGCCAATATCATGACCGAATGACTCATTGATTGATTTAAAACCATCAAGGTCGATATAGGCAATGAGTAAAAACTTTTTTTCTCGCCGGGTTTGTGCCAATGCCTGTTGTATTCGGTCAGTCAACAGAACACGATTGGGAATGCCTGTTAATGCATCATATTGAGCGATATGTAGAAGTTGTTTTTCGTGCTGTTTCAGTAAAGTGATGTCTGAAGAGATGCCAATATAATGGGTGATAACTCCTTTATTATTGGTAATAGCGGAAATTGTAAGTATCTCTGGATAGATTTCGCCATCTTTATGACGATTCCATATTTCGCCACTCCAGTGTCCCCTGCTATAAATCGATTGCCACATGTCGGCATAGAACTCTGGATTATGATGACCTGAACTTAATAGCCGTGGATTTTTGCCAATCACCTCATCGTGACTATATCCTGATATTTCGACAAACGCATTATTCACTTCAATGATTTCGCCATTAGCATCAGTAATAATAATACCTTCCATTGTCGTCTCAAACACACGAGCCGTTAAACGTAGCTTTTCTTCACTTTGTCTACGTTCAGAAATATCAGCAATAACACCGTACCATTTGACAATCCGCCGTTGCTCATCACGAGTTGGAAGAGCTCTAGTCGTACACCATCGATATTCACCGGTACGATAACGAAATCTTGCATCAAATTCATACTGTGTCCCAGTTTGTAAAGCGGTTTGCCATTTGAGCATTAAATCATCTAAATCATCAGGATGAACCACTTTTTGCCAGTTTTCGCCTATGAGGTCATCGGCACAGCGTCCAAAATAGTCAATGACGCGTTGATTAACATAGTCCAGAAGACCCTCAGGGGTTGCCGTCCAAATTTGCTCAGGTATCAAATCACTTAAAGTGCGATAACGCTCTTCACTATCACGCAAGGAATTAATGGCTTGAGTACGCTCTTTTTCATTTTCAAGATACTCAAGAGCAAACGCTATGTCATTGACCATTGCCGTTAATAAGCCAATATTTAAATCATCAAAGGCATTCTTTTCACCATGATAAAAAGAAAATACAGCATAAGCTTGCTGGTTCTTAAGGATAGGAAATGCGGCTATTGCTTGCCAATATGACAGCGGACATAATTGATTAGCCCAAGAAGACCGGGAATCTTCGGCTCTTAAGTCTTGTGACACAACAGGGCGGCATTCGCGTAATGCGGTACTGGTGGGGCTACGTCCTTCAGGTGTATCAGGATGCATGGGCAGTATCATACCTTCAAGAAAATCAGTACCCGCACCATAAGAAGCAACGGGCATAATATTGCCATTGGTAATATCTGCAATACCAATCCATGCCATTTTCATTCCACCCTCTTCAACAGCAACGCGACAGGCGGATTTAAATAAAGCCACTTCGGTGACAGCATGGCGAGTCATGTGATTGGTTTGCGCTAAAGCCGCGTAGATTTTATTTAAACGGTCGATATGCGCTTCATGCTTGGTACGTGCAGTAATATCCCTAAAAATACCCATTAAATGCAAGTTACCGCCTAAGTTTAAAATGGACGCATATTGTCAAAATATATCTTGCTTCCGTCTTTATGCTTGAAGGGTAGACCGAGTAATAAGCCACTACTACCCTGTTTCAATTGACTAATTGCATTTTTTATGAGACTCAGATCTTCGTCATGGTGCATTTCAGTAACCGTCATATTGCCAAATTCGTGCTGTGTATAGCCTAGTAATCGACAAATAGCATCATTGAAAAAAACGACTTTTAAGGTTTGAGCATCCGCTACAATGACACCATCAAGAGAGCTGGCGAAAATAGTTTGTAGCATCATTTCAGAGTTGATAAGTAATTGTTCGACACGCTTTCGCTCAGTAATGTCTTGTACTGTGCCTAATATGTGACAATGATTATCGAGTGGAGACCGGACTAAATCACCTTGTCCGTAGAGATGGTGTATTGTGCTATCGGGATGAATACATCTAAATTCAATCCCTAACGGATGTTTAGCTTCAGTACAATTTTTCAGCCATTCCTGCATGTCAATGCGATCATCAGGATGGATACAATTGATAAGATTTTCTATGCAAGGTTCAAAGTCAGCCGGAGATACGCCATAGATAGTGTATGTTTCATCACTCCAAGTGGTTTTTCCAGTTGAACCATCCAAGAGCCAGCTGCCAATTTGAGCAACGCGTTGTGATTCACGAAGCCAATCACTTTCTTTTTGTAAGGATGCATTGATTTGTTCGCGCTGGTAAACAACGATTGCCAAAGTTATTCCGGTTAGGCTTAACACCATTGTGAAGTACCAGAAATTTTGTAATCCGGTCTCTTGAATATCGGTGTCTAAGTAGCCTATTCCTGAAGCTGCGCCGTACAAGGATTGGCAAACCGTCGTGACAACAATGAATAAAGTGCCGGAGCGTCCATAGTTTAGTGCAGCTACAACGACAAAGAAAAACACCCAGTAGAGCTTGGCTAATTCCCCCACGTTCTCATGAAACCAGCCCAGAAAAATCATTTGTCCGGTTAAAAAAGCAGAAGCGTAAAAGAGCGCTGCGATGAGGAGTTGTTGACGGTTTAAGTTGGGGCGCGGCCAATGTCGCCAAATAAGACAACAGCTTGAGGCTAATATAATTCCCAAGGTATCGGCTTGCCACCAATGTAGAATATGTTGAGCAATGTCATTGGCTGTTAAGAATTGTGCTTCTAGCAAGGTGAGTGGACCAATTAACGCGCTGATAAAACTGCACAATCCGCCTACGATAGCGAGTTTGAGAAAGTCGCTGAGTTTAGTTAAATTAGGGTTAAAATCTTTTAGCTGATGAAGGTAGTTGACCGCTACAACGGTCTCTAACGTATGACCTAGGGCAATAAAAAAGGCGACTGACAGCGGCTTATCTATTATGAGATCCGTGATGAGCGCTCCTAAAAATACCCCCGGCCATAATCGAATGCCTTTTATGAGCAACACGCCTAATGCTAAGCCACCGGAGATCCAAAAAATGGTGATATTGCCGTTAAACGTAGCAAAGTTAAGCATTAACAACGCAAAAATAACATAGCTGGTAGCGAGTGCTAAGAGAATTCGCCAATCTGACCGTTGATAATTTAGAAATTGATCCATTGATAGATATGCTGTTTGTGTTTTTTGTTCAGTGTTATGGATAAAGCTTGTGAATATTGCCTAAGAAACATACAGCCATTTCAAACCATGATAATTACATTTTTCCGTTCGTTGAAATCACTGTAATACAATCTTGTTACGTGTTTTACAACTGTCGTCCCTGATAATTGTTATCATAATTCCACACTAAAAATAGATACGATTGGCGCTTGTGAATGCACTGTCTGGCAGAGACGCTATCTAGCTATTCTTGGATTATCTCACAACTTGAGGATTAAACCACTACCATCCAACGCATTGAAAGATGCCTAGTAGTCTCAAAAAGACTACAATGCAATTAGATTAACTGTCAAACTAGAGCGATCGCGCTACATTGTAAGGTGTGGTCATTCCAGCATGGATTCGCCATCTCGCTCTAACGAATCCATGCTGGAATGACGATTTAGCGATAGACTAGAAGCGTCCTGCTTTAAGTTAGTTAGCTATTATTTCACTCAAAACACATTGGAGCTTAGCTTGGAAACTAATGATTTAAGGAATGTCGGATTAAAAGTCACTATACCTCGGATCAAAATTTTACAAATTTTGGAGAAACAAAGTAACGAGCGGCATTTAACGGCTGAAAAAGTCTATAAAATTCTACTCAGCGAAGAGGAAGATATCGGCTTGGCAACTGTATATCGTGTACTGACGCAATTTGAAGCAGCCGGATTAGTCACACGACATCATTTTGAAGGCGGTAATTCGGTGTTTGAATTGAGTACGGGCGACCATCATGACCATATCCTGTGTATTAAATGCGGTAAGGTTGATGAGTTTTCTGATGAGTTAATCGAAACCCGGCAACAAGAAATTGCCACTAACTTAGGCTATGATTTAACCGATCATGGCTTATATCTTTATGGTCTTTGCCCCAACTGCAAAAACCCTTGATTCTTGACTTCCCTTTGTAGACTTCATGTTTAAACCTTTAATTTTTTATATTGGCTTGCGCTACACGCGAGCAGAGCGGCGTACGCAATTTATTTCCTTTGTAACCCTCGCCTCCATTTTAGGCATTGCCTTAAGCGTGACCGCATTGATTACGGTACTGTCCGTGATGAATGGGTTTGTTGATGAAATTAGCGAACGGATGTTGAGCATGACGGCTCACGCCACGGTTACTGGCAAATACGGGCAATTAGATAATTGGCAGTCCTTAGATCAAAAAATCCAGGGCTTTCCACATGTCCAAAGTGCCGCGCCATTTATCAACGGACAAGTGATGATTAATGCCGATCGGCGCGTGAGCGGTACGGTGATCACTGGCGTTTTACCGGATGCTGAAGCGCGTGTCTCAGAAGTTGCCGATAAAATGCAGGTCGGCAAACTCGCCGATTTACAAGCAGGCAATTACAGCATTGTCTTAGGTGCTGAATTAGCAACGTACTTAGGTGTTTTGGTTGGCGATAAAATCACCGTTATTACGCCGCAAGTTTCAGCAACTCCGGCTGGGGTTGTGCCTAGAATGCGCCGATTTACTGTGGTGGGTATTTTTAAAGTGGGCATGTATGAATACGATCGTAATATGGCCTTTATTCACTTAGATGATGCCGCCAAATTATTCCGCATGGACAATGCGGTGTCGGCGTTACGCATTAAAGTCGATAATTTACTCAATGCACCAGAAATCACCCAAGACTTGGCGACCGCATTGTATCAAGACTATCGCGTCAGCGATTGGACGATGGCGCATGATAATTTCTTTCAAGCCATAAAAATGGAAAAGCGTGTCATGTCGATTATCTTATTATTGATGGTTGCCGTGGCGGCTTTTAATATCGTCTCCACTTTAATTATGGTGGTAACCGATAAGCGCGGGGATATTGCTATTCTTAAAACCCAAGGCTTGACTTCAGCTTCTGTAATGGGCATTTTTATGGTGTTAGGCACGGTTATCGGTATCGTGGGTACTTTATTGGGAACGGTTGCTGGTGTGCTATTGGCGTTAAATGTTGCCGATTTGATCAAGTCTATCGAAAATGCCTTTCACATCAAATTTTTGTCCGCGCAAGTCTATTACATCAGTGATTTGCCTTCTAAATTGATCTGGACAGATGTTTATGTGATTGCCGGTATGGCATTTTTATTATCATTATGCGCGACGATTTATCCCGCTTGGCAGGCTGCCAAAATAAACCCGGCGGAGGTATTGCGATATGAATGAGCCAGCTATCTTAATGTGCCAGCAATTAACCAAACGTTATCAGCAAGGCGAACTCAATGTTGAGGTTTTAAAAGGTGTCAATTTGACGATTGGCTCGGGTGAACGGGTTGCTATTATGGGCGCATCCGGTTCAGGCAAAAGCACCTTATTGCATTTGTTGGGTGGTTTAGATAGACCTAGCAGTGGCGACGTGGTGCTGGATGGCGTGAATATAAACAAGGTGAGTGCCAACAAACTGGCCGCTTTAAGAAATCGTTCATTAGGCTTCATTTACCAGTCACATCATTTGTTGGGTGAATTTACCGTCCTAGAAAATGTCGCCATGCCCTTGTTAATTGCAGGTAAAACGGTAAAAGAGGCGCGTAACCAAGCCGAAAAATTATTAACACGCGTTGGTTTAGGGCATCGAATTGTCCATAAACCCGGTGAATTATCGGGTGGTGAAAGGCAACGCGCAGCGGTTGCACGCGCTTTGATTAACCAACCTGCGTTGATTTTGGCGGATGAACCAACCGGCAATCTGGATAGCAAAACCGCCGAGCAAGTTTATCAATTAATGCTAGAGTTAAATCAAGAGTTGAATGTTAGTTTTTTGGTTGTTACTCATGACCATGAGTTGGCGACTAAAATGGAACGGGTTTTACATATGGAAGATGGTTTGATTGTTGGTGATCTTTAAGTGCAACATAAAATACTTTCTTTAAAATTTTACTTTTCAGCCTGAGAGAATACGATGGATATCAGTGAGTTATTGGCTTTTTCGGTAAAAAACAAAGCATCTGATTTACATTTATCAGCCGGCTTACCTCCTATGATTCGAGTTGACGGGGATATACGTCGAATTAATATTCCCGCACTCGATCATAAAGAAGTCCATGCGTTGATCTATGACATCATGAATGACAAACAACGACGTGATTATGAAGAATTTTTAGAAACCGATTTTTCATTTGAATTACCCGGTGTGGCACGATTTCGTGTGAATGCATTTAATCAGGAACGCGGTTCGGCTGGTGTGTTTAGGACGATTCCCTCTAAGGTTCTTAGCTTACAAGATTTGAATGCACCTAAATTTTTTGAAGAACTTTGTAAAAAACCTCGCGGTTTGATTTTAGTCACAGGTCCTACTGGCTCAGGAAAATCAACAACGCTGGCGGCGATGATTAATCATATTAATAATAACGATTATGCTCATATCCTAACCGTTGAAGACCCGATTGAGTTTGTACATGAGAGCCAAAAATGTTTGATTAACCAACGTGAAGTACACCGTGATACGCTGGGTTTTAGCGAGGCATTGCGCTCGGCATTACGGGAAGATCCAGACATTATCCTCGTCGGTGAAATGCGCGATTTAGAAACTATTCGCTTAGCCTTAACCGCAGCAGAAACGGGACATCTAGTATTTGGTACTTTACATACGACCTCCGCCGCAAAAACAATCGACCGTATTATCGACGTTTTTCCAGCTGCTGAAAAAGATATGATCCGCTCTATGCTATCCGAATCGCTACAAGCGGTTATTTCTCAAGCTTTATTGAAAAAAACCGGTGGTGGTCGAATTGCCGCTCATGAAATTATGGTGGGAACCTCAGCAATCCGAAACCTCATTCGTGAAGCGAAGGTTCCGCAGATGTATTCTGCCATTCAATCTGGGCGTAAAGACGGGATGCAAACCTTAGATCAAAATTTAAAAGAGTTGGTAGACAAAGGCTTGGTCGCCGCTAAAATAGCAATAACAAAAGCGGTAAATAAAGATTTGTTTTTATAACTTTTAGCGAATTATGGACATTAATCCTATTCTCGACCCCATCCTTGAGTTGATGGTGAAAAAAAAAGCCTCTGACCTTTTTATTACGGCTGGACGTGCGCCTACGATTAAAGTAGATGGTAGTTTGGTGGAGATTTCCAAAACGCCATTATCTGCCGATCAAGCGTTAAAGTTTGTTAAGAGCATCATGAATACTCGGCAAATCAATGAGTTCGAGAACACAAAAGAGTGTCAGTTTGCGATTGGTATCAAAAACATGGGGCGCTTTCGGATTAGTGCGTTTACACAACGCGATGCAGCCGGTATGGTGTTGCGACGTATTGAAAATGAAATACCGGATACCGATACGCTGAATTTACCGCCTATTTTGAATCAATTGATTATGGAAAAACGCGGTTTACTTTTGATAGTTGGGGGGACTGGGACGGGTAAATCGACATCTTTGGCTTCGTTGATTAAGTACCGTAACCAAAACAGTAGTGGACATATCATCACGATTGAAGACCCGATTGAATTTCAGCATCATCATTTAGGCTGTATTATCACTCAACGCGAAGTGGGCATTGACACCGAGTCCTATGAGATTGCTCTTAAAAATACCTTACGCCAAGCGCCTGATGTTATTTTAATCGGTGAAGTCAGGTCGCGCGAAACCATGCAAAATGCCATCACGTTTGCAGAAACTGGGCATTTGTGTCTGACTACGCTACATGCTAATAATGCTAACCAAGCCCTTGATCGAATTTTACATTTCTTCCCAGAAGAGATGCACAGTCAGTTGTTAATGGATTTATCGTTGAATTTGCGGGCTATTGTCGCCCAGCAATTGATTCGACGGGTCGATGGTGCGGGTCGATATCCTGCCGTGGAAATTTTGATTAATACGCCTTTAGCAAAAGATTTTATCCGTAAAGGCGAGATACACAAGCTCAAAGAGTTGATGAAGTCCTCGCGAGAATTGGGTATGCAAACCTTTGATCAAGCTCTATTTGATTTATATAAAGCAGGTAAAATTGGCTATGAAGACGCGCTGGATTCGGCAGATTCTCGGAATGAAATACGACTGATGATTAAATTAGATTCTGATAATGCTGGCGATTTTGAAAAGTCAGAGATGTTATTAACCGAATCGGACATGGATAGTAGTTTTTATAAGTTTTCTAGCAAACCCAAATTTTAAACAATAGTATGATGACATCCAAGTTACAGATTATCTCACTCCCTGTTCTCAGTGATAATTACATTCACTTGATTCATGACCCAGATTCTGGTGATACGGCAGTGGTTGATCCCGCTGAAGCGCAACCGGTTTTGGCCTGTTTAAAAACACAGGGATGGTCGCTTAAATTTATTTTAAATACACATCACCATTACGATCATATTGACGGTAATTCTGTATTGCAGCGGGAGACCGGTTGTCAGTTGTACGCAAATGGTGCGGATAAACATCGAATACCCGGTATCAATTACTTGCTGACGGAAAATGCTACGTTCAACCTAGGGCAACATCCCATTCAAGTGATCAGCACACCGGGGCATACCAGTGGACATATCGTCTTTTATTTTCCTGACGATGCACTACTATTTTGCGGCGATACCTTATTCGGTATGGGCTGTGGTCGTTTATTTGAAGGCAGTGCCGAGCAGCTTTGGCAATCTTTGCAAAAATTAAAAACCTTACCGCGCAATACACAGATGTATTGTGCTCATGAATACACACTGGCTAATGGTCGATTTGCCATGACGGTTGAGCCAAGTAATCAAGCTTTACAGCACAGGATGATGCAAGTAAAGCAGCTTCGAGAAAATCAACAAGCCACTGTTCCTTCCAGCCTTGCCGATGAATTGGCAACAAATCCTTTTTTACGAGAAGACAGTCCTGCGATCCAAGCACAATTAGGTTTAATCGGTGAAGATCCCGTGGTGATTTTTGCTCGTGTACGAAGCCTAAAAGATCAATTTAAGTAGCGAGTTAGGGCGTGCTTGCAGTTGTTGATAGCGATAATGTTATTCGCTAGACACTCCCAAAACAACCGCGCCTGCTTTAAATAGCGCAGTTGCCGTTGCGCCAATGGATAAATGTAAAGATTCTAGGCTTTCGTTAGTGATTGTTGAGGTGAGTGTGTCGCCCCCCGATAATTCGATAGACACTTCTGAATTGACGCCTCCCTTTTGAATACGTGTCACATTGCCTTGCAATTGATTGCGAGCGGAAAACCGATAATTTTCACAGTCGGTTATAAGGGTGATTTGTGGGGCTTTGATGAGAGCAATTACTTCACCACCGATTTTGATATTTAATTGTTCTATGGCTTCTCGGCTAACAGTTGCCACAAGAGGTTGTCCACCTTTTAAATGCATAACAACGGTTGCACACACGGAATCCATGACGACATGGGTGACTTTGCCAAAAAATTGGTTACGCGCACTAGCTCTCACAAAGAGTCTTTTCAATAAAAATAAAACGTCTTGATTGCTTGCTAGGCGTTGATTAATTTGCTCCAGAAACTGCATATGCTCTTCTTGAATATGAAGGAAGAGTTCGAGAATGGCTTTGCCGGTCGGCGTCAGTCGTGTCCCACCACCTACATGTCCACCTACTGCTGTTGAGACAAGTAACTTAGGTGAAAGATTATTGGCTCGCTCAATCATTTCCCATGCCCCTTTATAGGTTAATCCCACTTCTTTGGCGGCTTTATTAATCGAGCCGCTAGTTTGTATGGCGGCGAGTAGTTTAAACAAACGCTCACCTAGTCCACCTAATAAACGAATTTCGCCTTTTAGTAACGGGTTGGCTATGTGTGTTTCGTGGATTTTTTTCATTTTAAATGGTTTGGTTAACACAATTTTTCAGTTGCGTTTGAGAAAAGAGATGATGTAACTATTAACCTCCCCCTTTGAAAAAAAGGGGGATTTATCTAATAAAATCTGCCCTAAGCCTTTATGCCCTTTGGGTGCTCTTTTTCAAAGAAGGGGGGCTGAATACTTACGAGAGTATTAGTGGATTGGCGTTGTTCACAATCACTTAAAGAAACGCCACGTAATCCTTGTCTCATGACTTGCCTTGCTCGAAATAAAACCATTTCTTTCCATCCTTGGTCATCAGGGCAAAAATGATGGTGCATCAATTTTCGATGTGCGATTCGAGCCTCATCGTTATCGGCTTGAGCCCATAACCAATGATCATGTAATAGCACTTCAAATAATTCACGGGTGGGGAATGTGCCAAACTCTAAAGTGATATAACAACTGCGCTCATTCATGATCGAATGCCAGGCATAATCGATTAAGCCAGTCTTTGGTACGGAACTGGATGTACCTAACAACGGTAGCATCACCGATGCGCCATACCAGCACTGAGCAAGTGCAGTTGCCGCGCTGTCTGGTTTATGGTCGCAAATAATCTCGCCATAACCGAATTGTCCTAGTCCGGTATGTAGATCAATAACCGCCATGTTTTTGTTTTTCAAATCATAGCGCTGTAGTAAGTCATCAATAACTCGTCGTCCATGTGCGGGTGCTAAGCCACCAAAAAAAGGCCCTGATGGATCGGTGTATTGTCCTGCACTAATTGCACTCTCAAAAGCCTCTCTACCTAATTGTTGTTGATAATCTGTAAAAGCTTGCCAGCGCTGCTGTGCATCGAGCATAAATAACGAAGCTCGTAAGGCATCGTAACCGGCATTAACGGGTAAGGGTTTTGAAAAATCAACAACGTTGCGATTTAAATCAACACCATCGCAGTCACAACGACGATACCAAGCATAGCCCCAAGGTGTTAAAGCATGAATCATTAACAGAGCCGTTTTTTTAGGCAAGCTAACTTCCCCAGATGTCAGTAAACGTAGCCAATCTAATTCAATCGCATTGCCCGCAAAGCCTTCAATGCCATGTGTTCCGCTGATGATAACGAGCAAGTTGCACGCATCCTCTGCGCCTATCCAGGCTGTATCAGTTATTAATGTTTCTCCATCGGGTCCTTCACCCAAACATTGGTAGGGCAAATAATGTACGGGATAGCTTAATTGACTGAGTTGGTGTAGCCAGCGATGTCGACCAACGGCATAGCTGGCTGAAAAGAGTTCGGTATCAAGCTGGTCTAAAGGCATAATATGACCTTGGTCTGTTTGTGAGTTGTGTTGATAGTTTAACCGTGTTGAAACGCTTGTTGCCACTCTTGCCCATAAATTGTTTAGGTTTGTGATATTTTTAAGCTTAGGAGCATGAACAACTGTGTGCGACTGGAGTACTTTAGGCAAAGCCTGCACGCCGACTATTGGCAACTTACCTAAGTGATTCCGTGCTCATTCCTTAGCATGGATGAAAAAGTATGTTTATTTAACATTTTGAGCTATATACTTAGTCGTTGTTTTATTGGTTAATTTAATAGATGATTGCCTATTGTCCGTTTTGCTTTTATTTCAATGAAATTAAGTTTTTTTACTTTTCTTTAAACACATGCGCCTGACAATACTAGCAAGTCTATTTTTGGTTGCTCTATTCAGTTTTTTGCTGCTGATTCTTAGCCATTTTTTCCCCACAATAACTTTTCCCAAAGAAAGTCTATTAGTGATGAATGGGGTTACGAATATTGCTCTGTTGGTGGTTTTTTACCTAAAAACTCAAGAAAAGCCAGTTCAGCCCCCCCCCGTTTCGATGAATCATCCTCTGCCAATTCCCCATCAATATAATGACTATTGGGCATTGCTTCAAATTCCGAATTTACTTTGTTTGAAAGACAAAGATGGATGTTGGCTGAAAGCAAGTGATGAATATCTCCAGCTATATAATTTGCAGGGCGTTGATTATTATGGAAAAAGTGATGATGAATTAAGCCGATTACCGGAAAGCAATTGGCGAGCTTTAAATTTTAGTGCGATTCAGGACAAAAGAGCTTGGCTATTAAGGCGATCAATTCAAGAAGCCTGTCCGGTTAATGACGCTGGAGTAGAAAGTAATGCGTTGGAGATTACTCGGACGCCTATCTTTGATAGTGAGCAGCGTCATTCCAAGATGCTGTTGACTGGGCAGAAAGTAAAGGTTGAAAAACTTTCCGACTGGGAGTCACTTGCTCATACCCTGCACGCGTGTCACTTGAATGTCATGATTTTAGATGTTGATTTTAAAATTTACAGTATTAATAAATCTTTTTTAATACTGACGGGTTATCAAGAGAAGGATATTGAGACTAAGCCACTATCTGCTTTTATAGAAAGTAGGATGCAGATTAGGGAGGATGAATTTGTTGTGGTTAATGATGAGCGCTGCTGGTCGTGTGAGTTAATGTTTCGTCATAAAGCGGGTCACTATATTCCTGTTAAATTGGATATCACTGAGATCAATAAAGATGGACAAATTATCAATTATTTCGCGACTTTACTAGATATTACCCGGCAACGACAATCAGAAAAACGGATAATGCGAATTGCTAATTATGATGAATTAACTGGGTTAGCAAACCGTGCCATATTTTTTGAACGATTGGAGAATGTGCTGACTAATGCGAGTTCTAAAAATCTTAATTTAGTTATATTTTTTATTAACTTAGATCGTTTTAAAGGGGTTAATGATACGCTAGGTCATGAGGGAGGGAATCGCTTACTTAAGGAGGTTGCGTTCCGATTGCGCTCAATAACGGGTAATCGTAATTTGGTTGCCCGATTAAATGGTGATGAGTTTGTGTTGTTTGTTTTAGAAGACAAAGTAAAATCTCAAGCCATGTATTCGGCAACATTGGCAGCGGGAGATTTACTGGTAAAGCTAGCGAATCCTTTTTTTATTTTGAATCGTGATATTTTCATAACTGCCAGTATCGGTATTGCACTGTATCCAGAAGACGGTACAAGCGCAGAAATGCTATTAAAAAATGCCGATATGGCAATGCAAGAAGCGAAGCGCCAAGGACGTAATAATTACCAATTTTATCGTAAAGATTTGGCCGATGAAGCAGGAAATAGACTGCTGACGGAATTAAACTTGCGTAAGGCACTTGAGAGAGGTGAATTGCAGCTGTATTACCAGCCCCAATACTATGCCAGTAGTCGGGCAATTTTTGGTGCTGAAGTGTTGATTCGTTGGCTGCACATTGTGGATTCAAGGACACAAATGATCCCTCCCGATTATTTTATCTCGATTGCCGAAGAATCTGGCTTGATTGTGGAGATTGGCGCTTGGATTTTGCGTACCGCCTGTGTGCAATTGAAGCAGTGGCAAGATCAAGGCTATAGTTTAAAGCAGGTCTCGGTTAATGTTTCAGCAAGACAGTTTTTGGATGATAATTTTTTAGAAACCGTTAAGCAGGCGTTGTTGGACGCGGGTTTAAATCCCGAAAGTTTAGAGCTAGAACTTACTGAGTCATTATTGGCAGGCGATTTGAAAAAAATAGAGTTGCAGTTAAATCGACTTAAAAAAATGGGGATAAAGATTGCCTTAGATGATTTTGGAACGGGCTATTCTTCATTGTCGTATTTGAAAAATTTACCTATTGATGTGTTAAAAATCGATCAGTCGTTTATTAGAGAAATGACGATGGGATCTAAAGATGCCCGCCTTGCTTCTGCAATTATTAGTATGGGGCATTCTTTAGGGCAGAAAATTATCGCCGAGGGTGTTGAAACCGAGCAACAACTTGAATATTTAACACGGCGTGGTTGCGATATTATTCAAGGTTATTATTTCAGTCCACCCTTACCGGTCGATAAAATGACCGCGATATTGGTTGCAGAGACTTAGGTTGTTTTTATATAGAATTTTTACGTGTTTAAGTCTATGCCACAATGACTACGCACAAAAACCATGTGAATCTGGTGATTTTGCTAGATATTTGTAATTATTATGTAATTAGCTTTTCTACAATTGGCCTGAAAGCCATTTTACGCCCCTTAGTGGCATTTAAACTTTAATTGAAGCTAATGGGTACACCTTATTGGGATTAAAACGAGTGCATTGCGTCCCTGCAATTGTATATACTATGGGTTTAAATCCTTTCGACCTGCTCGATTATTGTTGAAATTTTAAACAAATCCAACGCTACCCAACCTATTTCGACGCAATGAATTTTACTGCTTTGTGTAATCTAGCTTTACGATCGTCATCTAACCGATCAAACCCAACAAGGACTAACCTATGATGAATAGCCTAATTTCAGAAATTACCGGCCTAAATGATATTGACCCCGCAGAAACTAAAGAATGGATTGAAGCACTGCAAGCCGTTCTGGAACAAGACGGCAGTGAGCGAGCTCATTTTCTGATTGAACAATTAGTTGCCGTAACTCGGCATTCAGGGTTTGATATTCCTTTCAGTGCTAACACGGCGTATTTGAATACCATTCCGGTAGACAGGCAGGCGCAATTTTCCGGTGATGCGACGATTGAGCAAAAAATACGTTCTTATGTTCGCTGGAATGCCATGATGATGGTGTTGCGTGCCAATAAGCATACGAATGTCGGTGGACATATTGCGAGTTTTGCATCCGCTGCAACACTCTATGACGTGGGGTACAATCATTTTTGGCACGCGCCTTCAGAGCATCACGGCGGCGACTTGATTTATACCCAAGGTCACTTAACGCCAGGTGATTACGCACGAGCGTTTTTAATGGGGCGTTTTACCGAAGAGCAATTGGATAATTTCCGTCAAGAAGTGCATGGCAATGGCTTATCGTCCTATCCACATCCTTGGTTGATGCAAGAATTTTGGCAATTCCCAACCGTCTCAATGGGTTTAGGGCCGATTATGGCGATTTATCAAGCACGCTTTATGCGTTATTTGCAAGATCGCGGATTTGCTGATACCTCAAACCGTAAAGTGTGGAGCTTTTTAGGCGATGGCGAAACCGATGAGCCAGAATCCTTGGGCGCAATCGGTATGGCAGGTCGTGAAAAATTAGATAATCTGATTTTTGTGGTCAATTGTAATTTGCAACGCCTAGATGGGCCGGTGCGCGGTAATGGCAAAATTATTCAGGAATTGGAAAGTGAATTTCGTGGCGCGGGTTGGAATGTTATTAAAGTCGTTTGGGGGCAACGTTGGGATGCGCTGTTAGCTAGAGACAAGGAAGGGTTACTGGTTGCCCGCATGATGGCGTGTGTGGATGGTGATTTCCAAACCTTCAAAGCAAAGGATGGCGCTTATGTTCGTGAACATTTCTTTAATACGCCAGAGTTACGAGTAATGGTTGCTGATTGGTCAGATCGCGATATTTGGGAACTAAACCGTGGCGGTCATGACCCAGCCAAAGTCTATGCGGCATTCCATGCCGCCGTTCATCATAAAGGTCAGCCTACGGTTATTTTGGCTAAGACGATCAAAGGCTATGGTATGGGAGACTCGGGTCAGGCGCAAAACATTACCCATCAACAGAAAAAAATGAGCCCGAGTTCACTGGGTCATTTCCGTGATCGCTATAGTCTGCCAGTCAGTGATGACGAATTACATGAGTTACCCTATCTGACTTTCCCTGAAGGCTCTAAAGAGTTGGCGTATATGCACCAACGCCGTACTGAATTAGGTGGGCCATTACCGGCTAGACGACCTAAGTCTTATGCTTTGGATGTGCCAGTATTAAGTGATTTTAAAGCGTTACTGGAAGCGAGTGGTGAAGGGCGTGAAATTTCGACGACAATGGCTTTTGTCCGATTGATCAATATTCTTGCTAAAGACAAAAATATTGGTAAGCGTATTGTGCCCATCGTTCCTGATGAGTCACGGACTTTTGGGATGGAAGGCATGTTCCGGCAACTGGGTATCTGGTCACAAGTCGGGCAGTTATACACGCCACAAGATGCTAAAGAATTGATGTTTTATAAAGAAGACAAGCACGGTCAAATTCTTCAAGAAGGCATTAACGAAGCGGGTGGCTTATGTGATTGGATTGCTGCTGGGACTTCATACTCTACGCACAATGTCCCTATGATCCCATTCTTTATTTATTATTCGATGTTTGGTTTTCAGCGGGTTGGCGATTTAATCTGGGCAGCCGCTGATCAACGTACACGCGGTTTCTTGATGGGCGGTACCGCAGGTCGTACCACATTGAATGGCGAAGGTTTACAGCACGAAGATGGTCATAGTCACTTGATGTCTGCAACCGTTCCTAATTGTGTTTCTTACGATCCAACGTATGCTTACGAGCTTGCTGTGATTATTCAAGATGGTTTACATCGTATGTATGTCGAACAGGAAGACGTGTTCTATTACATTACGGTCATGAATGAAAACTACGAGCATCCAGCACTCCCTTATGGTGAAGAGCAAAATATCCTAAAAGGCATGTACAGCTTCCGTCAAGGCGCTGCGAGCAAGGGTTCGCGAGTGCAATTATTAGGCTCCGGTGTGATTTTCCGAGAAGTTGAATATGCGGCTGAATTATTGCTTGCTGATTGGGGTGTTGAGGCAGATTTATGGAGTTGTCCAAGTTTTACGGAATTAGCGAGAGATGGGCAGTTGTGTGAGCGTTGGAATCGTTTACATCCGACAGAGTCACCCAAGGTCTCACATGTGTCGCATTGTCTGGCGAATGCAGTTGGTCCTGTTATCGCCGCTACGGATTATACTCGTGCCTTCGCTGAGCAAATTCGCAGCTTAATTGATGCACCTTATACCGTTTTAGGCACGGATGGGTTTGGTCGTTCGGATACTCGTGAGAATTTGCGCCGTTTCTTCGAGGTTGATCGTTATCACATTGTCATTGCGGCCTTAAAGAGTTTGGCAGACATGGGACAATTTGAGCTTGCTAAAGTTGAAGTGGCAATCGCCAAATATGGCATTGAGGCGGATGCTATGGCACCGTGGCAAATCTAACCTAAGGATAAGACGATGACTAGCTTATGTGAAATTAAGGTGCCTGATGTTGGCAATGTTCCCTCTATTGATGTGGTTGAAGTTCTCATTAAAGTAGGGGATATCATTGCCTTAGAGCAGACGGTTGCGACACTGGAGACGGATAAAGCCACCATGGAGTTACCTTCCAGTTCAGCCGGTACGGTTCAGCAAGTTTTTATTAAGCCCGGGGATAAAGTTTCCGAGGGGACATTAATTGCTACGGTATTAGCTGAAAACCTAGGGCAGGGTAGCTCAAACGCACTACCCGACGCGCCTGCGCCTATTGCTGCTCAACAACCCGCTGCTCCCGTTGCAACGACCGAGCCTAAAATGGCAACCTCTGCACCTTCTGTAGTCCAAGCTGAGATAGCTGCTGAACCGATGAGTAAAACCTCAACGGGTAGGCTGGCTCATGCATCGCCTTCGGTACGTTTATTTGCCCGTGAGCTGGGTGTCGATATTAATAAAGTCAGCCAAGGTAGTGGTCGAAAAGGTCGTCTTCTCCGGGAAGATATTAAGCAATTTGTCAAAAAAGCAATGACTGAAGGTGTCGTTACCAGTGGTAGTGGTATTCCTGCACTACCCAGTATTGATTTTTCAGTGTTTGGCGAAACCGAGGTTCAAAAACTCAGCAAGATTAAACGACTCACTGGACAAAATTTGACTCGTGTTTGGTTGAACTTGCCGATGGTGACCTACCACGACGAGGCGGATATTACTGATATGGAAGCTTTTCGTAATCTTTTAAATGCCGAAAAATCTAAGGATGAAGTCAAAATCACTGGATTGATGTTTATCATCAAGGCATTAGTTGCCGCGATGCAACAATTTCCAAGTTTTAATGCCTCACTATCCAGTGATGGTGAAAATTTGATTTTGAAAAAATATTTTAATATTGGTATTGCGGTGGATACGCCTAATGGCTTGGTTGTACCGGTACTGCGTGATGTGCATCTAAAAAATATCAACCAATTAGCGACAGAACTGGCAGAAAAAAGTGCTAAAGCACGGCAAGGTAAATTGATGCCTGCAGATATGCAAGGCGGTTGCCTAACCATTTCTAGTTTAGGTGGGATTGGTGGTACTGCATTTACGCCTATTGTTAATGCGCCTGAGGTGGCTATCTTAGGTGTCACTCGTGCCAAAATGCAGCCGGTTTGGGATGGCAAAGCCTTTCAACCGCGCTTAATGTTGCCGCTGGATTTGACTTACGATCATCGCGTTATTGATGGTGCGGAAGGGGCTCGTTTTATGGCAGTTATCAAACAAAATTTAAGCGATATTCGCCGCTTATTACTTTAATTTAAGAGAGTCAGACATGAATAATACAGTGCTCAATGCAGAAGTTTTAGTATTAGGCGGAGGTCCGGGGGGGTATAGCGCCGCGTTTCGTGCCGCCGATTTGGGTAAGCAAGTCGTATTAGTTGAGCGCGAACCGGTGTTAGGCGGGGTGTGTCTTAACGTAGGTTGTATTCCATCTAAGGCCTTGTTGCATATGGCTCTAGTGATCCATGAAGCGGAAGAAATGGCAGAGCATGGTATTCGTTTTAATACCCCTGAGTTGGATTTAGACAAAATTCGCGCTTGGAAATCCAGTGTCACTAAAACCTTAAATGACGGTTTAGCGGGTCTTGCTAAGCAGCGTAAAGTGACGGTGGTGCAAGGTAATGGGCAATTTACTTCGCCTAATTCACTGGCGGTGCAAACGGAGGCTGGCGTTACAGACATCAACTTTGAACAGGCTATTATTGCCGCAGGTTCGCAGCCTACGGCAATCCCCTCATTTCCGAATGACGATCCCAGATTATGGAATTCCACGGGCGCGTTGGCTTTGAGTCAAATTCCAAAAAAATTGTTGATTGTCGGCGGTGGGATTATTGGCTTAGAAATGGCCTGTGTTTACCATGCCTTTGGATCAGAAATCAGTGTGGTTGAATTGATGGATCAAATTATTCCAGGCTGTGATAAAGATTTAATTACGCCGTTATTCCGACGTATTAAAAAACAGTATCAGAATATTTGGCTAGAAACAAAAGTGACTAGCATTGAAGCCCAAGAAGCGGGTCTTAATGTCACCTTTGATGGTAAAGGTGCCCCTGAATCCGAGTTATTTGATGCAGTTCTTGTTGCTGTAGGCCGTCGTCCTAATGGTAAATTGATTGCCGCCGAGCTTGCTGGGGTTGCTGTCACCGAACAGGGCTTTATTTCCGTTGATAAACAACAGCGTACTAACGTACCACATATTTTTGCCATTGGTGATATCGTAGGCAATCCTATGTTAGCCCACAAAGCTGTACATGAAGGAAAAATTGCGGCTGAAGTGATTGCTGGACATAAAGCTGGATTTGACGCATTAACCATTCCGTCTGTCGCTTATACCGATCCTGAAATTGCTTGGATGGGCTTAACCGAAAATCAAGCTAAAGAACAAGGCATCGCCTACGACAAAGCTGCTTTTCCTTGGGCAGCAAGCGGTCGCTCTTTAAGTATGGGGCGTAAAGAAGGTATTACTAAGATTATTTGCGACAAGGAAACCGGTCGCGTGTTAGGCGCTGGTATGGTTGGTCCTAACGCAGGTGAATTAATCGCCGAAGCGGTATTGGCACTGGAAATGGGCGCAGATGCCGAAGATATTAGTTTGACAATTCATCCTCATCCCACGTTATCAGAAACCTTTGCCTTTGCAGCTGAGATGATTACGGGCACAATTACTGACCTGTATATTAAAAAATAACGGGATGGCTGGGTAAACAGAGTATTCGAGTTAGTCAATTTTGTTGCTCTGCAAACCAAGTATGCTAATAAACTGCCTGCTGGTATATAGGTGGGCAGGGTTTTAGCCTCGACAATCGCGATTAAAACAGCACCACTCTTGATTGAATTTTTTCAATGACCTACGGTTGTCTCTTGCTCAATATTTTTTGTTGTTTTGAAATAAAAAAAACCTCCCACTACGTTACCGAAGGGGAGGTTGAAAGACAAGCAGCGCGTTATGAGGAATCACTACTTGTAGGTATAACACCAGGAGGTAGTTAAATGGGCGAGCTTAGCTTTTAAGCTGGGCTCTGATGACAATGTTGCTGTAAATGGCTGCTGTGGCAAATAAAACAGTTGAAAAAATAAATTGACCGGATATAAAGCTCCAGATACCGGCAATAAACAGTATGGCAATCAGTATATCTTTTTTGAAGTCGTTCATTGTTTATGTCCTGTAAAGTGTTTAAAAAAACAAAAAGTATCGAAAGTGTGTTTTAAGCTACTTTTTGTTGCTTGGTTATCACTATACAGGGATAATTTTTGTATACAATACGCGAAATAATAAATATATTGTCAATTTTTTGGAAATAGTTAAAATGTCAATAGTTTTTTAATTTGCAGCTGGCATTCTTAATGCGGAAATCAGGCATGAGCAGCAGGCGTTTTTGAAATGATATAGATTTATGAGGGCATTACGTGGATAAGCTAACCAGTATGAATGTTTTTGTTAGAGTAGCAAAAGCCGGAAGTTTCGCAGGTGGTGCGAGAGAATTGGGTATTTCCCGTGCTATGGCAACTAAGCATATTATGCAATTGGAAGGTAGCTTGGGAACCCGATTATTTAATAGAACAACACGTAGTTTAAGTTTAACCGATGTGGGCGGGTCTTATCTCGAGCGCTGTCAGCAAGTTTTGCTAGATGTCGAAGAGATGGAGTCAGCCGTAACGCATCTCCAGACTGAACCGCGCGGCGTGTTGAAAATCAGTGCCCCACCCGTGATTGGCGCTGCGTATATTTCTCGTGCCATAGCAGAGTTTTTAAAAATCTATCCTGATTTAACCGTAGATTTAATTTTACAAAGTAGTCCCGGTGATTTAGTTGATGAAGGCATTGATGTCGCTATTTATTTGGGGACGTTGGATGACACCAGTATGGTGGCTAGAAAATTAGCCAGTTCGTCAATGGTTGTTTGTGGTTCACCTGAGTATCTTGAGAAATTTGGAACACCCAGTAAACCCGAAGATTTGCTAGAACATAGTTGTTTAGTCAATTGGGCAAGCTCACCTAGAAATAAATGGAAATTTAAGGGGGATAATGGTTGCACAGTTATTCATGTTTCTGGGCGAATGCAAGCGAATGTAGCCGATGCGATTCGAGTTGCTGCGGTTGATGGATTAGGTTTGGTGATGTTAGCGTCTTACGTCGTGGCTAGGGATATAGAACGAGGGAAATTAACTGCGGTGTTACAAAATTACACCTTACCCCCTCTCGATATTCATGCCGTTTACCCACATCGTAAGTATTTGTCGGCTAAGGTACGGCGTTTTCTTGATTTTTTACAAGAATGGTTGGGGCCGCAAGTGACTATGCACAGTGCAAATCAAGGTCGATAACTCTAATTAGCTTGAGTTCTGACGTGCTGATTTCTTGACCCTATCTTTCAGAGTGCGATAATAGCCGTGATTTTAAGTACTTATTTCGTTATCTCTCGACATCCCGATTTTATAAGGGTGCTTAATAGGCTAGTCAGATGGCTAAACACATGCGATGGCGAATAGCATCGCTCTTATTCTGAGCAACATTAACTTCTGGATTCACAATGATTGAAACTTTAACGCCGCAACAAGCTTGGGAATTGTTGCAAGAAGATACGTGTGCCGTATTGATTGATGTCCGTACAAAAGTTGAACATACGTTTGTCGGTCACCCTCTCAATGCAGTGCATATTGCGTGGAAAGAAGCCCCCGACTGGCAAATAAATGCTAACTTTATTGCGGATGTGCTATTAGCAGTCCCTGATCGTAAAACACCTATTTTACTTTTATGCCGTAGCGGACAACGCTCTTTAGAAGCTGCTATGGCACTAAAAAACTCGGGCTATTTGAAACTAATCAATATCGAAGATGGTTTTGAAGGGCCATTAGATCAAAATAAACATCGAAATAACATTGCAGGCTGGCGTTTTTGTGGTTTGCCTTGGCAACAAAGCTAAGTTTACACAA
This sequence comes from uncultured Methylococcaceae bacterium, assembly GCA_903945375.1. Lineage (GTDB taxonomy): Bacteria > Pseudomonadota > Gammaproteobacteria > Methylococcales > Methylomonadaceae > Methylovulum. Next base: position 74,135 of record CAJAVP010000100.1, read on the forward strand.
TACCTAGCAAGCGTTATCTTCTTTACCTGACCCATTATTTTCTCCAGACTATCTGGCAGCCTGTTTTATTTAACCCACAGAGTACATACAAGTGATTGAAAAATTAAGAAATATCGCCATTATCGCCCACGTTGACCACGGCAAGACGACCTTGGTTGATAAGCTGTTACAACAATCAGGGACTTTTGCCGCTCACACCAAAATTACTGAGCGAGTAATGGATTCCAATGATATTGAAAAAGAACGGGGCATTACCATTTTGGCGAAAAATACCGCATTGGACTGGCGCGATTATCATATCAATATTGTCGATACCCCGGGTCACGCGGATTTTGGCGGTGAAGTTGAGCGCGTGTTGTCAATGGTAGATTCAGTTTTATTGTTAGTTGATGCCGTCGATGGCCCAATGCCTCAAACGCGCTTTGTCACACAAAAAGCCTTCGCCTTGGGTTTAAAACCGATTGTGGTGATTAACAAAATTGATCGTCCAGGTGCACGTCCTGATTGGGTGGTTGATCAAACCTTCGATCTATTTGATCGCTTAGGTGCAACCGATGAACAGTTGGATTTTCCAATTGTTTACGCATCTGCTTTAAACGGTTATGCGGGATTGGATGTCAGTGTGACCGAGGGTGATATGACTCCCTTGTTTGAAACCATTGTTTCTCGTGTTAATCCACCCAATGTTGATTTGGATGGACCATTTCAAATGCAAGTGAGTAGTCTGGATTACAATACTTATGTTGGTGTTATTGGCGTTGGACGTATTCAGCGTGGCTCAATAAAGGCCAATATGCCTTTGGTGATAGTCAGCCGGGAAGGCGTTGAGCGTAAAGGGCGCATGTTGCAATTGTTTGGTTTTCATGGTTTGGAGCGAGTTGAGGTACAAGAAGCGCGTGCTGGTGACATTATTGCTTTCACTGGCATAGAGAAATTAGAAATATCAGATACGCTTTGCCATCCTGACAAAGTAGAATTAATGACCCCTCTGACCGTTGATGAACCAACAGTTACCATGACATTCCAAGTCAACAATTCACCTTTCGCAGGAAAAGAAGGGAAATTTCTGACATCGAGACAAATTCGTGATCGCCTAGAGAAAGAATTGCAGCATAACGTGGCATTAAAAGTTGAAGATACCGCTGACCCTGATAAATTCAAAGTATCAGGTCGGGGGGAATTACATTTATCCGTGCTGATTGAAAATATGCGTCGTGAAGGATATGAGCTAGGAGTATCTAGACCTGAAGTGATTATCAAAGAAATCGATGGTGAAAAATGTGAGCCTTTTGAAACAGTTACTATTGAGGTAGAAGAAATCCACCAAGGCTCAGTCATGGAAAAACTGGGTGAACGTAAAGGCGACTTGCTCAACATGGTTCCTGATGGCAAAGGACGTATTCGCCTAGAATACATGATGCCATCACGTGGTTTAATCGGTTTTCAAACTGAGTTTATGACCACAACCTCAGGTTCTGGTCTGTTGTACCATGTTTTTGATCATTATGGCCCTATGAAAAAAGGCGACATTGGTAATCGTAAACGTGGTGTCTTGATTTCAATGGTACAAGGTAAGGCGTTGGCGTATGCGCTATTTGCACTGCAAGAACGTGGCGAACTATTTTTAGTCCATGCTGATGAGGTTTATGAAGGAATGCTCGTGGGTATTCATTCTCGTGCAAATGATTTAGTGGTCAATCCTACTAAAGCTAAACAGCTAACTAATATCCGAGCTGCCGGTACAGATGAAAACTTAATCTTAGTCCCTATTCAAAAAATGACTTTAGAACAAGCATTAGAATTTATTGATGAAGATGAATTAGTCGAAGTAACGCCTAAATCTATCCGTTTACGTAAAAAGCTCTTGACGGAAAATGAGCGTAAAAGAGCATCTAAGGGATAAATCGTCCAAGGCTTGTCGATATTGTTGATACTAATTGGCTTTATGGCTACCAAAAAGACAGAAAAGTTCGATCAAATTAATAAGGTTTTACTTATTGATTTGGAAAATCATCCGAACCAGATTCATCAGCTTATAGAAAATTTGCAACAATATACGCAAGTGCTGATTTGTTATGCCCATAGTGGGGTTAAAGTTCCCATTGATTGGCTTGTGCCGATAGCAACTCATATTAACAATAGCAAGCTGAGGATTATCAAAATGCCAAATGTCGGCAAAAATGCTGCCGATTTTGGCATTGCTTTTTGGTCTGGTGTCTTAATGGCAGGGCAAACCAAAGAGACACATTTCGATATCCTGTCTAATGATAAAGATCTGGATCACGTTATTGACCTGTTAAAAGATCAAGGGCGAAGTGCCAGTAGAATTGGAATCAACAAAGAAAACAATCCGACTTCTTCAGAAATAAAAGAAATAATTACTCAAAAGCCTAATTATTTACAAGAATACTGTGTACATTTGTTTAATCATGCTAAAAGTCGACCGGCAAAAAAAGATACTTTGCTCAATAATATTAAGAGTAAATTTAACCCGATTCCGGTTCAACCAGAGCAGATATTTAATGACTTATGTAAAAACGGCGTAATTGTCGTTAATGAGGCTAATAAAATAATTTATAACGCCAATAATATTGAAAAATTTGCAAAATAACTTCTGGGTAAGGGGGTATGGGCAAATAAATAATTGAACAAAAGTTTGTTAACATGAGTGCGAGCGTCGTGGCTAAAGCCCCCTGTCACTCTTAAATTTATAATGTCAAAAAACTCATGATACCTACTCTTAAATGCCAGTGCTTTTTAAAGACGGTAACGTGGATATTTATTTTTTCTCTAATTTTATAAAAAAATCATGACGCTACGCACCGTCCAAATCCAACGTAACACCCTAGAAACCCAAATTAACATCCGTCTTAATTTAGATGGAACAGGGCAAGCCTCTTTTATGACAGGTGTACCCTTTCTTGATCATATGCTCGATCAGATTGCCAGACACGGATTAATCGATTTGGCCATCGAGGCGCAGGGCGATTTACACATTGATGCTCACCATACGGTTGAAGACATCGGTATTACCTTAGGACAAGCCGTCGCCAAAGCTATTGGCGATAAAAAAGGAATTTATCGTTACGGTCATGCTTATGTCCCTTTAGATGAAGCCTTGTCGCGCGTGGTGATTGATTTTTCTGGTCGCCCCGGCTTGTTTTATGACGTACATTTCCCCAAAGCGATGATTGGCGGTTTTGATGCCGACTTATTTCGTGAATTTTTTCAAGGATTTGTCAATCACGCTGGCGTTACGCTGCATATTGATAATCTAAAAGGTGTTAATTCGCATCATATCGCTGAAACGATATTCAAAGCATTAGGCAAAGCCATTCGCATGGCAATTACCCATGATGAGCGCATGGCAGGTATAATGCCCTCCACTAAAGGTGTGCTCTAAGCTTATCCACTCTCAATTTAACTTTTCTGATAAATTATGTCCTCTGTTGCTGTGATTGATTATGGTATGGGTAATTTGCATTCGATTGCGAAAGCCCTGCAACATGCCGATTCAAATGTGCAAATCCACATTACCGCTAATTCTGACCTTATCTATAATGCCGATCGGATTGTTTTTCCTGGTGTCGGTGCGATTCGTGATTGTATGCAAGCGCTTAATCAATCGAGTTTGGCGGTTGTTATCAAAGAGGTCGCCCAAACTAAACCATTTTTGGGTATTTGTTTGGGTATGCAGGCGTTATTAACGCATAGTGAAGAAAACGCCAACACCGAATGTTTGAACATTTTATCTGGAAACGTACTGCGATTTAGAGAGACCTTACGAGATGCTGAGGGTGATAGACTGAAAATCCCCCATATGGGCTGGAATCAGGTTTGGCAGCATTCGCATCCACTCTGGGATAAAATTCCTCAGTCCAGTCGTTTTTATTTTGTGCACAGTTATTATGCACAGCCTGATGATATAGGTATCGTTGCGGGCACTAGCGATTATCCCCGTGCATTTGCATGTGCTTTGGCACAAAAAAATATCTTTGCTGTACAATTCCATCCCGAAAAAAGTCAGGCCGTTGGATTGCAACTGCTGGAAAACTTTTTACATTGGGATGGACTCGTTTAATGTTGATTACTCTCATGTTGAGGTTTGTTAGATTATGCTGTTAATACCCGCTATCGATTTAAAAGATGGTAAATGTGTGCGTTTACGTCAAGGGCGCATGGAAGATGATACGGTTTTTTCCGATGATCCGGTCGCTGTTGCTGGACGTTGGGTAGCCGCTGGCGCAAAACGTTTGCATTTAGTTGATCTTGATGGCGCATTTGCTGGCAAGCCAAAAAATGCGGAGGTGATTCATGCGATTGTTGCGGCTTATCCCGCCGTGCCGGTGCAAATCGGTGGTGGCATTAGAGATGAAGAAACGATTGAAGCGTATCTAAATGCCGGTGTTGAATATGTCATTATTGGTACTAAAGCGGTTAATGAACCGCATTTTGTTAGAGATATCGCCTTAGAATATCCGCGCAGAATTATCGTGGGCTTAGATGCTAAGGACGGAAAAGTTGCGATTGATGGCTGGTCAAAATTATCAAAGCATGATGTGATTGATTTAGCCCAGCATTTTGAAGCCGATGGCGTAGAGGCAATTATCTACACGGATATTTCCCGTGACGGCATGATGCAAGGTATCAACGTCGAAGCGACTGCTAGATTGGCGCGTGCGATTACCATACCGGTTATAGCCTCCGGCGGCATTACTAATCTGGATGATATTAAAGCCTTAGGTGCAGTCGCAGGTGATGGCATTATGGGCGCGATCACCGGACGGGCGATTTATGAAGGGACTTTAGATTTTGCCGAAGCGGAAAGACTCGCCGAGTCTTATTGATAGCAGGCGTATTTTTTAATGAATATGAGTTTTTATCGGGAATTTTTATGTCACTTGCTAAACGTATAATTCCTTGCCTCGATGTGGAAAATGGTCGCGTGGTCAAAGGCGTTAAGTTTGTTGATATCCGTGATGCCGGAGATCCGGTAGAAATTGCTCGTCGTTATGACCGAGAAGGTGCTGATGAAATTACTTTCTTGGACATTGGGGCGACGTATGATAACCGAGACACGATGGTTCACGTAGTCGAGCAGGTGGCAAGTGAAGTCTTTATTCCATTAACCGTGGGCGGAGGCATTCGTTGTTTAGAAGATATTCGCCGTATGCTAAATGCCGGTGCGGATAAAGTTGGTATCAACAGTGCCGCCGTGTTTAATCCTGATTTTGTCCGTGAAGCGGCTGAGCGATTTGGCTCGCAATGTATTGTGGTCGCCATTGATGCCAAAAAAGTCAGTGCGGAACAAGAGCCGGCAGTTTGGGAAATCTTTACTCATGGTGGACGCAAAGGAACGGGCATTAATGCCGTCGAATGGGCTAAAAAAATGGTCGATTTAGGGGCAGGGGAGATCTTATTAACTAGCATGGACAGAGATGGCACACGCATTGGCTTCGACTTAGCATTAACCCGTGCCATTAGTGAGGCGGTTTCAGTGCCCGTTATCGCCTCCGGCGGTGTGGGCAATCTTGATCATTTAGCGGATGGCATTCTCGAAGGCAAAGCGGATGCTGTATTAGCCGCTAGTATTTTTCATTTTGCTGAATATTCGATTCAGCAAGCCAAAGAACATATGCGGACTCGCGGTATTGAGGTGCGGCTATGAATTGGTTAGATGACATCCGTTGGACAGCCGAGGGCTTAGTACCGGTTATTGCACAACAAGCGGACGGCGGTCGCGTCGTAATGTTCGCTTGGATGAATCGGGAGTCTTTGGCATTAACAGCACAAGAAGGCTATGCGGTCTATTGGTCTCGTTCACGTAACAAACTATGGCGCAAGGGCGAAGAGTCAGGTCATCGGCAAAAAGTTTTAAGTATTCATTTGGATTGTGATGAAGATGTTGTGCTATTGTCGATTGAACAAGAAGGGGGGATTGCTTGCCATACCGGTCGCGAGAGTTGTTTTTATCGTCGTCTAGTTGACGGTCGGTGGCAAACGGTTGATGCGGTATTAAAAGACCCTCAAACCATTTATAAAAATTAATTTTAGTTAGGTTTTCCTAAAATGAGTGACACTTTACACCAACTAGCCGAAGTGCTTGAGAATCGCAAGCAACAACCCCCCGAGCAGTCTTATGTCGCCAGTTTATATGCGAAAGGCTTAGATGCCATTTTAAAAAAAGTGGGTGAAGAAGCGACAGAAACGATTATTGCTGCAAAAAACGGCAATAAAGAACAATTGATTTATGAAACAGCTGACTTATGGTTTCACTGTTTGGTGATGTTGGCCGATCAAGGCTTACATCCGAGAGATGTATTAAACGAATTGGAGCGGCGTTTCGGCTTGTCTGGATTAACAGAAAAAGCACAGCGCCAACCATAAACTATCTAAATTGACTGAATAGGAGTTAACAATGGGCTTAAGTATTCCTCATTTATTAGTGGTATTAGCTATCGTTATTGTTGTTTTTGGCACCAAACGCCTACGCAATTTGGGTGCAGATTTAGGTGGAGCAATTAAAGGTTTTCGCTCCGCAGTTAAAGATGGTGAAGAAGACAAAAAAATTACAGAAGAAGACAGTGATGCCATTGATGTTGTCGTGACATCAAAGAAAAATGAAAAAGTCTAGCCATGTTTGAAGTCGGCTTTTCAGAGCTTTGCATGGTGGCCTTGGTTGCTTTGTTAGTGATTGGTCCCGAGCGTTTACCCAAAGTAGCACGGCTTGCAGGGTATTGGGTCGGTAAGACACGCCATATGATGGCCTCTGTCAAAGCCGAAATCAGTGCCGAATTGCAAGCAGAAGAATTGCGCCAACTGTTAAAAGAACAATCTGGCTTGGAAGAACTGCAAACATTACAAGAGGAAATTGCCAGTGCGTCTGACGTTTTTAAGACGACCGTTGAGCAGCCATTAGTAGAAAGCATTCAGCAGGTTAATCACAATGAACCGGAATAAAATCGTCGGCTCGGAAGAGCAACCTTTTATCAGTCATTTAGTTGAACTGCGCGACCGCCTGCTGCGGGTTATTTTAGCGGTGGCGGTGATATTCTTGGGTTTGGCTATGTATGCCAATCAGATATATAGCTATTTAGCAGGCCCGTTGCTTAAGCACTTGCCTGAGCATAGCACGATGATTGCTATTGATGTTGCCTCACCGTTTTTAACGCCTTTTAAATTAGCCTTGGTTTTGGCGATTTTTTTATCTGTGCCCGTTATCCTGTACCAATTTTGGGCTTTTGTTGCGCCGGGATTGTACAAACATGAGCAACGCCTGATTTTACCCTTGCTTATTGCCAGCACCTTGTTGTTTTATCTGGGTGTGGCTTTTGCTTATTACCTGGTGTTTCCCTTAGTTTTTGGTTTTTTAACAGCCTCTGCACCGGTTGGCGTTGCGGTTATGACCGATATTGCCAAATACCTAGATTTTGTATTGGCACTGTTTTTTGCCTTCGGGATATGTTTTGAAGTGCCCGTGTTTACCATTGTTTTGGTATGGACAGGCGTAACCAGTCCAGCTGATTTAGCTGAAAAACGCCCCTACGTGATTGTCGGTGTATTTGTGATTGCCATGTTCTTAACACCGCCCGATGCTATTTCACAAACCATGTTAGCAATCCCGATGTGGATGCTGTTCGAGCTGGGTCTTGTATTCTCAAGGTATTTTGTCAGAAAAGTAGAGGCAGAAGACGATTATCAGTATGATGATAATACGATGACCAAGCTAGAAAAAAAGCCCTAGTACCATCGCTTTACAGACTAAAAAACCTTCTACACAAACACGGCGTAGAAGGTTTTTTAACGTCAATTAAGCCGCAAAATTAGCCGCAGCAAATTCCCAGTTGACTAATGCCCAAAACGCTTCTAAATAAGCAGGGCGAGCATTCCGGTAATCGATGTAATACGCATGTTCCCAAACATCGCAAGTCAATAAAGGTTTTTGACCGCTAGTTAAAGGACACGCAGCGTTGCTGGTGCTAACTAAAGCCAAACTACCGTCAGCATTTTTTACTAACCAAGCCCAACCTGAACCAAACGTAGTGACTGCGCATTTGGTAAATTCTTCTTTAAATTTTTCAAATGAACCAAAGCTTGCATTAATGGCATCGGCTAATGCGCCAGTAGGTGCGCCGCCAGCACTAGGCGCTAAACTGTTCCAGTAGAACGTATGATTCCAAACTTGGGCAGCGTTATTAAAAATCGCGCCAGAAGATTTCATCATGATTTCTTCCAATGACAAGCCCTCAAACTCAGTGCCTGGGACTAAATTATTAAGGTTAGTCACATAGGTTTGGTGATGTTTGCCATGATGGTATTCCAAAGTTTCTTCTGAAATATGGGGTAACAATCTGTTTTTTGGGTAAGGTAACGCAGGAAGTTCGAAAGCCATGTTAAATCCTTAAGAAAAATTAAAAAAATGATAGATAAACTTGCGGAATGCTGGATTATAAATACCCAGTGATTTAATCCAGTATAACTTTAGCATTGCTACGCCATTAAATCAAAGTCGACGTTCGCAAAAGCGAACACCGGTGAGCAGCTTAAATCGCCCAATTTAAAAAAAACACTAACACAACGAGAGGATAAACATCATGGCTATTGAAATAGAACATAAATTTTTGCTTGCCAACGAGAATTGGCGCTCGCAGGTCTATCAGCATATGCGCTATCGTCAAGGTTATTTAAGTGCCATCCCAACCAGTTCTATACGAGTGAGAGTCGCCGACCAACGTGCTTGGCTAAACATCAAAAGCGCCACTATTGGCAATCACCGACACGAATACGAATACGAGATTCCTTTAGACGATGCTCAGGAGATACTCAATACGCTGTGTCAGCCACCTTTAATTGAGAAAACTCGTCACTGGGTTAAATATGCCGGATTTATTTGGGAAATCGATGAATTTGAAGGTGTTAATCAAGGCTTAATTGTGGCAGAAATTGAATTACCAGAGCTCGACACCGTGTTTGAAAAGCCAGATTGGTTGGGGCTTGAAGTGACAGAAGATAAGCGATACTACAATAATAATCTGGCAAAATATCCTTATTCTGAATGGTCGGAATTTAGTCCGGAAAATCGCGGTTAAACATGGCTTATAATAGCTTAATCATTAACTATAGAATGAGCGAAGGTGTAGTGAGTTTTTGCGTTGGATTTTATAAATCAATTATTTTTAGAGAGAATTATTATGTCTACAGCGGCTGAAGAAATTTGGGCTATTTTGCGTGAAGTGGCGCAATCACAAAAGGAAACCGATCGGAGGTTTATTGAAACCGACCGGCAATTTAAAGAAACCGACCGGAGGTTTATTGAAACCGACCGGCAATTTAAAGAAACCGATCGTAAGCTCAAGGAATTGGGTAAACAAATCGGCGGTTTGGGAGAAAAGTTTGGCAGTTTTACGGAAGGATTGGCGTTGCCATCGATGGAAAAAATCTTGCAACAACGGTTTGGTATGGAAGTCATCAGCCCCAGTGTGCGGGTCAGCAAGGGTGGGGAGCATTTGGAGATAGACGTGCTGGCGTATGCCAACAGTGACATTAATCAGGTTTATGTGGTGGAGGTCAAAAGCCATGTGCGCGAAGAAGCCATTACGCAAATAAAAAACTTATTGGAACGGTTTCGTGTTTTTTTTCCTGAACACAAAGAGAAGACTATTTATGGCATTCTGGCAGCGGTTGATATTTCCCAAGCCTTAAAGGAGCGCGTGTTGCGTGAGGGAATTTATGTGGCGCGTATCCATGATCAGGTGTTTGATATGGATTCGCCGGAGGGGTTTCGTCCCAAGGCATATTGAGCTATCAGGGAAACTCTGGATTTTCGGTGCTTTTGATATTTGGAGTCGTAGGGTGCATAAGCGTTAGCGTCATGCACCTTATAAGAGTTGTTGGTGGATGACGCTATTGCTTATTCACCCTACGCGACTGGGGGCAGTTTTTATATGCTATACTTTATCCCAATTTTCCTATTTTAAAACCACAAATCAACCCTCCGCAGGTGTTAAATATGGCTTTAGCGCAAGAAGACCTTGAGCAAATTCAATGGCTCATCAAAAAATCCCTCGCAGAAACCCCTGAAGCGTTAAACGCCAATGTGCGTTATGAGTTAGATTTGCGCGAGCGTACCATTCGCGTCGAAGAAGAGCTGCGTCATCAGCGCGAACTGATGACCGAAGGCTTTAAGCATATGGATAAACGCTTTGAACAAATGCAGATGGAGACAAATATACGCTTTGAGCAAGTCGATAAGCGGCTTGAGCTCATACAGCTGGATATGAATAAGCGATTTGAACAGGTCGACAAACGTTTTGAGCAAATTAATAAACGTTTTGAGCAAGTCGATAAACGCTTTGAGCAAATGCAGCTAGATATGAATAAACGCTTTGAGCAAGTCGATAAACGTTTTGAACAAATGCAGCTGGAAATGAATAAACGTTTTGAGCAAGTTGATAAACGCTTTGAGCAAGTTGATAAACGCTTTGATCAGCAACACCAAGAAATTATGGGACTGCATCATGAAATCAAACTATTAATGCGCTGGAGCTTTGGTGCATTAATAGCCGTCGGAAGTTTAATGGTGGCAATACTACGAATATCATCATTTTGGCCTAGTTAACGTGTGTCATTATTCTGCCTCCCCCTTAAACATCACTGCAATTAAGCCGCAAGACCGCGTTGGCGAATCCAGAATACAGAGAGGTGCGCTCGCGCCATGACAAAGACCGATTTCTTTTGGGATGAAGACCGCGAACACCAAAAGCAATTAGGCGCATAAACAGTTGTACAGAATATCAACTGATCCTGGAATCAATAGGCCTTACTCCGTTTGTGCTTTATAATTCCCTGAACAACCTACCAAAAACTTCGGAGAAATCAGATGGCAAGTCCTAAACTTACGATGACCAGTCGCAATGCGTCAGAAAATGGCAGTAATGGCGTGTTTACGTTTCAGCTTGATAGCCCAGCACCGGCGGGCGGGTTGTTGGTTAAGTTTGATACGGAGGGCAGTACGGCAACGCTGGCTAGTGACTACACCCTATTGGCAGGTACGAATCTGAGTGCCTTAACGGCTAACTCGTTTGTGATAAACACAGGCGCAACCAGCGCCAGCCTAACGGTGCAAGCCCTTAACGATCAAAAAGTTGAAGGCGTAGAAAACGTTAAGTTGAATGTCAGTGTTGGCTCTGGCAGTACGACTGCCAGCTTTGCCAACGCCGTTAATTATGCAATGGGAAGTACACCCTTTTCAGTTGCCTTAGCAGATTTGAACGGTGATAGACAGCTCGATGTGCTAACTGCTAATTATGGTAGTAACACTATCTCGGTGCGCTTAGGTCAAGGAGACGGCAGGTTTGCCAGCGAAAAGACTTATGCGGTAGACAACAACCCAATAAAACTTGCCTTAGCCGATGTCAATGGTGATGGTCGCTCCGATGTAGTCACATCGAATGCTGGTAGCCACACAGTTTCTGTGCTATTAGGTAAAGGCAATGGCAGCTTTACCGCGCAAACGGCGTTTACAATGGGCAATAGCCCTCGTGGTGTAAGTTTGGCGGATTTAAATCAAGATGACAAAGTGGATATTGTCACCGCCAATGGTGGTTATACTAACATCTCGGTGCGCTTGGGTTTGGGTAATGGCAGTTTTGCGGCTGAAACAAAATTTAAAACTGCTGGCATCACTGAGACAGGTATCGCCTTAGCCGATGTCAACCGCGATGGTAATCTTGATCTACTTAAAACCAATTACACCAAGAACACTTTTTCGGTGTTATTTGGTCAGGGCAATGGTCGTTTTGCCAATGAAGCCACTTACAAGACGGGCAAAAATCCAATAGGAATCGCTTTAGCGGATATAAACGACGATGGCAATCCAGATGTGATGGTAGCCAACTGGAGCAGCAACACAGTTTCCGTACGCTTAGGTCAAGCGAATGGACAATTTTTAGCCGAAAAAACTTATGCAACGGGTTCAAATCCGGGCTATTACATATCGGTTGCCGATGTCAACGGCGATCAGCAATTAGATTTGATAATACCGAATTGGGATTGGGGTAGTGGAACGGTGTCCGTATTATTAGGCAACGGCGATGGCAGTTTTAAACCCCAAAGCACCTATGCGTCGGCTAACTATCCAATTGGTGTTGCCACCGGCGATGTCAACGGCGATGGCAAACCGGATATCGTCAGCGCAAATCACGCCAGTAACAACATCTCAGTCTTACTCAATACCAGCAACAGCACACAAAATCTCTCATCCAGCCTCAGCATTACCGACAACTCAATCAACCAAGCCCCCACCGGAACACTAACCATCACCGGCGACACCGCACAAGCCCAAACCTTGACCGCCACCAATACCCTAGCCGATGCCGACGGTCTGGGCACATTCAGTTATCAATGGTTTGCCAATACGGTAGCCATTAGCAAGGCCACGCAAAGCACCTACACCTTAAGCCAAAACGAAGTCGGCAAAACGCTCAGCGTCACGCTGCGTTACACCGATGGCAACGGCAATAAAGAAAGTATCAGCAGCGAAGCGACCGAAGCCATTGCCAATAGTAACGATGCGCCCAGCGGTGCGGTGAAACTCAGCGACACCGCCAGCCAAGGACAGGTGTTGACCGCCAGTCAGACGTTAACGGATGCTGATGGTTTGGGCGCGGTGCGCTATCAATGGTTTGCGGATGATGTGGCACTGAAAAACGCTACTGCCAATAGCTTAGTCTTAACACAAGCCTTGGTGAATAAAGCCATTCGCGTTACCGCCAGTTATACCGATGGTCAAGGTACGGCAGAACAGGTCAGCAGCGCCAGCAGTGCAGCGGTTAGTAATGTTAATGATGCGCCCAAAGGCACGGTCAGCATTGATAATACCGCACCGAAACCTGGCAATGTGTTGACCGCCAGCAACAGCTTAACCGATGCGGATGGCTTGGGGACGATCACCTATACTTGGAAAGCGGGCAGTTCGGTGTTGGGCACGGGTACGACTTATTTAACCACGACTAATGATGTCGGTAATCGTATCAGCGTGGTTGCCAGTTATACCGATGGTTTTGGCAGCGCAGAAACGGTCGCCAGCACCCAAACTACAGCGGTTTGGGGCAATCATTTACCCACCGGCACGGTCAGCATCACGACGACCCAACCCAAACAAGGCGATACCTTAAGCGCCAAAAATACCTTAGCCGATGCTGATGGTTTGGGTACCTTCAGTTATCAATGGTTTGCGGACGACACGGCAATCGCTGATGCCACCGCGACAACGTATGTCTTAACACAAGCCGATGTTAACAAGGCTTTTTCGGTCAAAATCAGTTACACCGATGGCAGCGGCAGCCTTGAATCGGTATCCAGCAGCGCAACGGCGGCGGTGAGCAATGTCAATGATCTGCCAGTGGGCACGGTGAGCATTGCCGGTTCTACGCAGCAAGGTCAAGCGTTGACTGCAAGCCAAAATATCACCGATGCCGATGGTTTTGATAGCAATGCCATCAGCTATCAATGGCTGGCTAATGGCGTGGCGATTAATAGTGCGACCAATAAAAGTTATGTATTAACCGCTGCTGATGTGAATAAGGCGATGACCGTAACCGCCCGTTATACCGATTATTTTGGCACAAACGAAAGCCAAACCAGTTTGCCAACGGAATTGGTCACACCGGTTATTAAACCCGATGTGGTGATTAATGCGCCAGATTTGTCAGTGGATGAAAGTGGTGATACCGCAGTGTTTTCGGTGAAATTGACCACCGCGCCCACGCGAGATGTGCAAATCAATTTTACTGGCAGTGATGCCAGCGAAGGCGTGTTAAGCAATGCCAATCTAACGTTTACCAGCAGTGATTGGTCTATCCCGCAATCGGTCACTGTCACGGGTCAGAATGACTTGATTTATGATCGCGATCAGCCGTATATCGTCACGGGTTTGGTCAGTGGCGATGATGTCAATTATCGCCAAGTGGTGTTGAATCCCATCATTTTAATCAACCATGAAGATGTCACCTTGAGCAATGATTTAGGCTCGCAAATTCCACAAGACACGCCACGCGATAAAGCCTTGACGGTTTACGGCGATGCAATTGTCGATGCCAGTACGGTTGACACGATCACCGGCTTGTTCCCAACCATTGGCGCGAAATTAACTAATGATGTGATGAAAGGCTTGGATGGTGCCGATCAGTTGTTTGGCTTGAATGGGCAAGATGATTTGTCGGGCGGTCTGGGCGACGATACCTTATGGGGCGGCTATGACAGCGATTTTCTGTATGGCAATGACGGTAATGATTATTTGTGGGGCGAACAAGGCGCGGATAAGTTGCAAGGTGGCAATGGCGACGACACGCTGGATGGCGGTGTGGGTTTGGATAGCTTAATCGGCGGTGCGGGCAATGATACCTATTATTTGGGTTACGATGCTGTGGATGCCATTGACGATCAAGGCTTGAGTGCTGATGTGGATACGGTGATTATGCCTTATCAATTGACCACGTATACCTTGCCCACCAACATCGAAAACGGCACGATTGCCTCTGGCAATGCCAGCAGCAATTTAACCGGCAACACCAGCGATAATGCTTTGACCGGTAATGATGGCAATAACGCGCTGAGCGGCTTAACCGGTCGTGATGTTTTGTTGGGTGGTGCGGGTGATGATATCTTGCTTGGCGGTGCTGGCAATGACACCTTAAGTGGCGGTGCGGGTAGCGATAGCTTCCAATTGGATAAGTCACAATCCGTCGATAAGATTACGGACTTTAATGCGCTGGATGATCGTATTCAATTGGATGACGCGCTGTTTACGCAATTGACTCCGGGTGTGTTAAATGTCGCCAATTTTATCAAAGGCAGCAGTCCCGCCGATCTCAATGATTATGTGCTATACAATCCCAGCACCGGCGCGGTTGTTTATGATGCCGATGGCGCAGGCGCAGGTGTCGGTATACAAATCGCCACCTTAGGCTTAAATTTGGCGTTGACTAATACGGATTTTTTGGTGATTTAAATAATTCAGATCACAAGGATGTGAAAACACCAATGATTACCCACCGTGGCTTTTAGATTCCGGCAATCCATGCCGGACTGACGAGCATAAGAACATTTGTGTATAAGATGAGGCTCTGGCTTGGGAAGGCTACCAATGTAAATGAGGAGAGCAGGCTCTGCCTGCAAGTCACGTGCAAGCAGAGCTTGCACTCCAAATGCGTTTGCCCCGGCACATTGGTTATTTCTAATGCTTGTTAAGCCATTTCATGCCAAAATAGGGGCTGTTTTATGAACCAGTCGAGAAGCTATGAAAATTGCCATCTTATCGCGTAACTCCAAACTCTACTCAACAGCTCGATTGGTTGAGGCGGCAGAAGCAAGGGGACACGAAGTACGAGTATTAGACGTTCTGCGTTGTTATATGAACATTACCTCACACAATCCATCTATCCATTACCGTGGTGAAGACTTAACCGACTTTGATGCCGTTATTCCTCGCATTGGTGCCTCGGTGACATTTTACGGCACCGCTGTTTTAAGGCAATTTGAAATGATGAACGTCTTGCCACTCAATGAATCCGTTGCTATTTCCAGATCTCGTGACAAATTACGCTCAACTCAATTACTCGCCAGACGCGGCATCGGTCTGCCGGTCACTGGATTTGCCAATAATCCCGATGATATTGCCGATTTGATTGATCAAGTAGGTGGCGCACCGCTGGTCATTAAATTATTGGAAGGGACGCAAGGTATTGGTGTTGTTTTGGCAGAGACGCACAATGCCGCTGAGAGTGTTATCCAGGCATTTATGGGCTTAAAAGCCAATATCATGGTGCAAGAATTTATCAAAGAGGCCGGTGGCAGTGATATTCGTTGCTTTGTGGTTGGCGATAAAGTGGTAGCTGCAATGAAGCGACAAGGCGCAGCCGGTGAATTTCGCTCCAATTTACACCGTGGCGGTTCAGCTTCTCTCGTTAGACTCACGCCTGAAGAGCGCTCAACCGCCGTTCGAGCCGCTAGAATAATGGGCTTAAATGTTTGTGGTGTCGATATGCTGCGCTCCAATCATGGTCCCGTAATTATGGAAGTTAATTCATCACCGGGTTTAAAAGGCATTGAAGCGGCGAGTGACAAAAATATTGCTGATTTAATTATTCAATTCATTGAAAAACGCTTAGAAACACTGGAAGCCGCTAAAGATAAATCCTGCTCAAAAACACGTACACGCGGCAAAGGTTAAACACAGAACTTAAGCCAGTCATGTATCAAATTCATCTCGCTGGAACCACCTACCAATTCAAAAATTTACGCACGCTTATGGCGAAAGCGTCGCCGGCTCGATCCGGAGATTTTTTAGCGGGTGTCGCAGCGAGCAATCACCTAGAGCGTGTCGCCGCACAATGGGTACTTGCCGATGTGCCACTTAAACAATTTTTAAACGAAGTCTTAGTGCCTTACGAATCGGATGAGGTCACTCGCTTAATTATAGATAGCCATGATGCGCTCGCTTTCGCGTCTATTCAGCATTTAACGGTCGGCGATTTCCGTAACTGGTTATTATCCGAACAAGCCGACAGTGCCAGCTTAGCCCTTATTGCACCTGGGCTTACGCCGGAAATGGTTGCCGCTGTGAGTAAAATCATGCGGTTGCAAGATTTAGTCTTGGTTGCCAAAAAATGCCGCGTCATTACCCGCTTTCGTAACACGATCGGTCTGGAAAATCGCTTATCGACACGTCTGCAACCCAACCATCCCACCGATGATCCAGCGGGCATTGCCGCCAGCTTAGTCGATGGCTTGTTGTACGGCTGCGGCGATGCGGTCATTGGCATCAATCCCGCCACGGATAATCTGGAAGCCACGACTCGGTTGCTCTATTTGCTGGATGCTGTTATTGAGCGCTACCAAATCCCCACGCAAACCTGTGTACTTGCACACGTCACAACCCTACTCAAAGCGATCAATCAAGGCACGCCGGTGGATTTGGTCTTTCAATCTATCGCCGGCACACAAAAAGCCAACGAAAGTTTTGGTATCAATCTTAGTTTATTACAAGAAGCTCAACAGGCCGCCTTAGCCCTCAAACGCGGTACTGTTGGTGATAATTGCATGTATTTTGAAACCGGACAAGGCAGCGCACTGTCCGCCAACGCCCATGAAGGTATGGATCAACAAACCTGTGAGGCGCGAGCTTATGCGGTTGCTCGCCACTTTAAACCGCTATTGGTCAATACGGTAGTCGGTTTTATTGGCCCCGAATATCTTTACGATGGTAAACAAATTATCCGTGCCGGTTTAGAAGATCATTTTTGCGGCAAGCTGTTAGGCTTACCGATGGGATGTGATATTTGTTATACCAATCACGCTGAAGCCGATCAAGATGATATGGATGTTTTGCTTACCCAATTTGCGGTTGCCGGTGGCACGTTTATTATGGGCGTACCCGGTGCCGATGATGTGATGCTTAATTACCAATCGACCTCATTTCATGATGCCTTATATGTGCGTCAAGTGTTAGGCCTAAGACCGGCGCCTGAGTTTGAACAGTGGCTGCAAGAACATCACATTTTTGATACTCACAACCGCCTACCGTCCGCTAGCCAAATTCCCGCTTTATTTAAACCGGCCTTCGTTTTTGCTGATGAATAATGCCACCGTATCCACACAACTCGACCAATGGCACGCCTTAAGCGCACTTACTCCTGCGCGTATTGCCTTAGGACGAGTCGGCATGAGTTTACCCACTCGCGCTTGCTTGGATTTTCAATTAGCTCATGCACTTGCGCGTGATGCGGTTAATATTCCACTAAATTTCACTGCACTTGCCCAACACCTCGCCGATTTAAATTGCCCGACGATTTGCTTGCAATCTCAAGCGGAAAACCAACATCAATATTTACAACGTCCCGATTTAGGTCGTTTATTAAATACCTCTGCCGTTGACCGGCTGCAAAACCTAGCCACTCAGCCAACGGATGCGGTCATTGTAGTCGCCGATGGCTTATCCTCGTCCGCTATCAATCATCATGCCGCACATTTTTTACGCTTATTGATACCAGAATTAGCCATAAAAAACTTACACATACCGGCGCTGTGTTTAGTCAAGCATGGTCGAGTTGCTATTGGTGATGCTATTGCCCAAATTCTTGCGGCTCGATTGTGTATTGTTCTGATTGGTGAACGTCCAGGTTTAAGCTCAGCTGATAGCATGGGTATTTATTTTACCTTTCAAGCCAAAGCTGGTATCAGTACCGATGCTGATCGTAATTGCATTTCCAATATTCATGGCAACGGTCTGAGTTATGAACACGCATTAAAAAAATTGCTATTTTTAATCGAGCAAGCGGAGTTTCTAAAATATTCTGGGGTACAGTTAAAAGATGAAACGCGCACTGAGACCCCGATTAACATCTCACCACTCAGGCAATTATTGTTGACTTAATATGGCTGCTCTACCGTTTTCATACAGTATCCGCCGCAGTCAACGAGCCAAAAAAATGCGGATTGCCGTGAGCAGTCACAAAATTGAAGTCATTGCACCGCCGCAAATAGCAGAAACCCTACTTCATCAGTTTGTCACCGATCACGCGCAATGGATTATTGACGCATTACAAAAAGTCAAACATCGCCAAACCAACGCCCCAGCCCCACTCTCATTTCAACAGGGTAGCCAAATTGCGTTTCAGGGCGCGAACTATCCTTTGACCCTGACACCTAGCCCATTAAAACGCATAAAAATTGAATTTGACAACGGCTGGTTTGCCCGCATTCCCAATACGCTTATCTACACCGATTGTAGTGAACAGATCAAAATCGCATTAATCGCTTGGCTAAAACAACAAACCCAAAACCAGGTGACCGAGCTGGTTGCTCGTCATGCTCAAAAACATCAACTCTTTCCGCGTTCAATCACCATCAAAACGCAAAAAAGTCGCTGGGGCAGTTGCGGCATTCATAACGATATTCATATCAACTGGCTACTCATGATGGCACCTGCAAGCGTATTGGAATACGTGGTTGTACACGAACTTTGCCATATTCAAGTCAGAAACCACTCCGCACGATTTTGGCATCTCGTTGCTGAGCATTTGCCAAACTATCAACACTCACAACACTGGTTAAAATGCTATGGTGGCGAATTAATGAGCCGCTTTTAAGGGCTACTAACGTAAAGCGGGACATAGTTCCGCAATTCTCATTATGACATTCAACGTAAATTGCTCTGCCTGCAAGTCAATACGTGCAAGCAGAGCTTGCTCTCCTTCAATAAATTTACCGTTCACCCTGAGCCTGTCGAAGGGGGTCTATAACTCAGTAGCTGACAATATTCTTTGAAATGACGCAAATATTCCGTTAATCTCGTTCCATCAATAGCTTTTCAATAAACTAAACAGGCAAAAAATGATAAATGTGTTAATTGTGGATGATTCAGCAGTGGTGCGTCAGGTATTAACCGAGGTTTTATCGAAAGACCCCCAAATTAGAGTTATCGCCACCGCTGGGGATCCAATTATTGCTAAGCAAAAAATGATGCAAGAATGGCCGGATGTTATCGTGCTAGATGTAGAAATGCCGCGTATGGATGGCATTACGTTTTTAAAGATTATCATGACAGAGCGTCCGACACCTGTCGTGATTTGTTCAACATTAACCGAAAAAGGCGCCGAAACAACCTTGCAAGCGATGTCGGCAGGCGCAGTCTGTTATGTCACTAAACCTAAGTTAGGATTAAAAGGCTTTTTAACGGAATCCGCAGTGGATTTAATTAATAGCGTCAAAGTTGCAGCGCAATCACGTCCCAAACGGTTTATTTCTTCATCTCCATCAAAACATGTGGAATCGACTTCACCTTTACAACATACCGTGGCAGCGTTGACGCATACGACCGAAAAAATTGTGGCGATAGGTACTTCAACGGGTGGCACACAAGCATTAGAAGTGGTTTTAACTGCATTGCCGCGAGTTTCTCCAGGTATTGTGATCGTACAGCACATGCCAGAAAAATTTACAGCTTCTTTTGCCAGTAGACTTAATAGTTTATGTGCGATTGAAGTACGTGAAGCGAAGGATCGAGATCGCGTCATCCCAGGGCTCGCCTTAATTGCTCCGGGTGGCTTGCATATGCGCTTAACGCGTAGCGGTGCGTACTATCATGTCAACGTCCTTGATGGTCCTCCGGTCAATAGACACAAACCTTCGGTGGATGTGTTATTTAAATCCGTTGCAAACGTCGCCGGACGTAATGCGTTAGGTATTATCATGACCGGAATGGGGGATGATGGCGCGCGTGGATTAAAAGAAATGCACGATGCAGGTGCTTATACGGTCGCTCAGGACGAGGCCAGTTGCGTCGTATTTGGTATGCCAAAAGAAGCCATTAAACTGGGCGCTGCGGATACTGAGCAACCGTTAGGACATATTGCAGACATGATTATGCGCTATAAATAACTTTTAGAAGCGTCCTTAAGCTTTTGTTTTAGTCCAATATTAGCTATTGAACTAAAACAGCTAAAGCTGTTTTTCTCCGCTTAGGTCATCATCAACGAAATTGAAAACACTGTATTTTGTCTCTACCCAACTAGCCGAAGCAGTGGAAATTTATCTTATATCGATTATTAAGATATAAAAATCTTATTTTATCGTTTTTCCCTGTTAACTAATTTGCTTAATATAGCCAAAGCCTGAATAAAAAGTGCTTTCTAAAACAATTAGGAAAACAAAGGAAAAATTATGAAGCTAATCACATTTTTTACCCTGCCATTATTGGCACTGAGCTTATTGCTCAGCAGTACCGTTTACGCCGATAGAACCTTATTAAATGTTTCTTATGATCCGACACGGGAACTGTATCAAGACTTTAATCAAGCGTTTATTAAATACTGGAAAGAAAAAACCGGTGAAACCATTGAAATTCAACAATCCCACGGTGGTGCAGGAAAACAAGCGCGAGCGGTTATTGATGGCTTAGAAGCTGATGTTGTGACTTTGGCGTTGTCATACGATATTGATCAAATTTCTGAACGTGCGGGTTTATTACCTAAAGACTGGCAAACCCAATTGCCGAATAACAGCGTGCCTTATACTTCCACCATTGTTTTTCTGGTGCGTAAGGGCAATCCTAAGGGTATAAAAAATTGGGATGATTTAGTCAAAGATGGCGTGTCGGTGATTACACCAAATCCTAAAACCTCAGGCGGGGCGCGTTATAACTATCTAGCAGCGTGGGCATTTGGACAAAAGCAGGGCGGTAGCCAAGATGCAGCAAAAGAATTTGTTAAAAAAATGTACAAAAATGTGCCGGTTCTTGATTCTGGGGCGCGTGGTTCGACCACGACATTCATTCAACGCGCCATCGGTGACGTACTGATTACGTGGGAAAATGAGGCATTTTTAGCAATCAAAGAGTTTGGCGATGATAAATTGGAAATTGTCGTGCCGCCGGTCAGTATTTTGGCTGAAACACCCGTTGCTGTAGTGGATAAAATTGTCAAAAAGAACGGCACTCAAGATTTGGCCGAGGCTTATTTACAATACTTGTATACACCGGTTGGTCAAAAATTGGCGGCAAAGCATTATTATCGCCCTTATCAACCGGAGTATGCAGATTCAGGAGATGTAAAACGCTTTCCAAAAATAGAATTGTTTACGGTTAATGAACAATTTGGCGGCTGGCAAAAAGCCCAAGCCACCCATTTTGCGGATGATGGTTTATTTGATCAGATTGTGGCGGGTAAATAACCCAAAGTGCGTATCACTCTCCCGCCACAACTAAGGTGCGGGAGAGTTTTTTTCAAAACAATCGCGACTCATCACGCTAAGTGAAAAAGCCATGACCCAAAAAAGCCACATCATGCCCGGTTTTCGTCCGGCAATCAGCTTTACGCTGTTTTATTTATGCCTAGTGGTACTTATTCCACTCAGCACCTTAGTTTTCAAAAGTTTGCAATTGAGTTGGGCGGATTATATCAACATTATCAGCCACAAACGGGTTGTCGCTTCGTTTCAAGTGAGTTTTGTAACCGCCTTAATCGCGGCCGTTATTGCCAGTATTTTTGGATTTATCATTGCTTGGGTTTTGGTGCGTTATCCATTTCCTGGTAAGCGACTCTTAGATGCTTTGATTGACTTACCCTTTGCATTGCCTACGGCGGTAGCGGGTATCGTGTTGGCGACGATTTATCAACCCAGTGGTCTAATTGGTAAATTACTTATGGATTATTTCGGTGTCCAAGTGGCCTATCAGCCCTTAGGTATTGTTGTGGCATTAATTTTCATCAGTATCCCGTTTGTTGTTCGTACGGTCGAGCCTGTTTTGCAAGAATTTGACACAAAAATGGAAGAGGCCGCCTCCAGTTTGGGCGCAAATCGCTTGCAGGTGTTTGTCAAAATAATATTCCCCAATATCTTTCCGGCGCTATTGACGGGCTTTGCCTTAGCGTTTGCGCGAGGTGTCGGTGAATATGGCTCGGTTATTTTTATTGCAGGTAATTTGCCTTATGTGTCGGAGATTGTGCCCTTGCTGATCGTGACCAAACTCGAACAATATGACTATGCCGGGGCTACGGTCATTGCTTTGACGATGCTAATGATTTCATTTTTGTTATTACTGGTTATCAATTTATTACAACGCTGGGTACGCAAGCGTTCGGGTCAATTGTAGGAGAAAAAACATGACAGCGAATACTAATCAACCCACCCACACACGCGCTTATGCCGATGTCTTACACGATCCCATTTGGGTCAGAATCGGCTTAAGCGGGATAGCCATTGGTTTTATCGTCTTGTTTTTGTGCATTCCCTTAGCGCTAGTCATGGTCGAAGCTTTTGCCAAAGGCTGGCAAGCGTATTGGTCGGCGTTAATACTGCCGGATACCCAGGCGGCGATGCGATTGACACTACTAACTGCTATGGCTACTGTGCCGTTAAATACCTTTTTTGGTATCGCAGCGGCTTGGGCGATTACCCGTTTTGAGTTTTTTGGCAAAAGCTTATTAACCACCTTAATCGATTTACCTTTTTCGGTGTCGCCGGTTATTTCGGGTTTAATTTTTGTGTTGTTATTTGGCTTACAAGGCTGGTTTGGACATTGGCTTAGTGCCCATAATCTTAAAATCATATTTGCCGTCCCGGGTATTGTTTTGGTGACCTTATTTATTACCTTTCCATTTGTTGCTCGTGAATTGATTCCCTTAATGCAAGAAATGGGTAGCGAAGAGGAAGAGGCCGCGTTGTCTCTCGGTGCAACGGGCTGGCAAACTTTTTTCCTGATTACCTTACCTAATATTAAATGGGCGTTGTTATATGGCATTTTGCTCTGTAATGCCCGTGCAATGGGTGAATTTGGCGCAGTTTCCGTGGTATCCGGTCATATTCGCGGACTGACCAATACATTGCCTCTGCATGTTGAAGTGAGTTACAACGAATACGATGCCGTAGGCGCATTTGCAAGTGCCTCTATTTTGGCTGGTTTGGCGGTTGTAACCTTAGTTTTAAAAACCGCTTTAGAATGGCGGCAGGGTAAAAAATAAATTTATGCGTAATCGTTTGGCATCTTATGGACGTGTAAAGATTGTCCATCCAGTCCCCGCTCATTCCCAAACTCTAGCTTGGCAATAGACGGGAAGCTAGACCTTCCTGAGCCGCATTCCCAAGCATGAGCTTGGGAATGCGCCGCCTATTTTTACAGGGAGGGCTAAACGATTACATTTACACAATCCACCTCTTCTCGAGTTTTTCTATGAGTATTTTACTAACCAATATCAGCAAACGCTTTGGTCAATTTTCGGCATTACACGACATCAACCTCGAAATACCCGAAGGTGAGTTAGTCGCCTTATTAGGGCCTTCCGGCTGTGGCAAAACCACCTTGCTACGCATTATCGCGGGTCTTGAAAAAGCGGATCATGGCCGCGTGCTATTAAGCGGTGAAGATAAAACCGAGCAACATGTCAGTCATCGCGGCATTGGCTTTGTCTTCCAACATTACGCGCTATTTAGGCACATGACTGTATTTAATAACGTGGCATTTGGTCTGCGCGTTAAAAACCGTCGACAACGCCCCAGCGAAGCCCAAATTGCCAGTAAAGTTCACGCTTTATTAGAACTGGTACAACTCGATTGGCTGCATGATCGTTACCCAGACCAGCTTTCCGGTGGGCAACGTCAACGTATCGCCTTGGCGCGAGCCTTAGCGGTCGAACCGTCGGTATTATTGCTGGATGAACCCTTTGGTGCCTTAGATGCCAGTGTGCGAAAAGACTTACGCCAATGGTTAAGAAATCTGCATCATGAACTCAATGTGACCAGCATTTTTGTAACCCATGACCAAGAAGAAGCGATGGAAGTCGCCAGCCAAGTCGTTGTACTCAATCATGGGCGGATTGAACAGCAAGGTTCACCTAGCGATATTTACGATCATCCAGCCAATGAATTTGTCTCCGGATTTATTGGGCAAACCAATGTGTTTACCTTAGATGCTCATGATGCCGAGTGGCTGCAAACCACCGGCTTGCAAGTCACGCAACAAGGCGCGATTGCT
Organism: uncultured Methylococcaceae bacterium; assembly: GCA_903945375.1. Taxonomy (GTDB): domain Bacteria; phylum Pseudomonadota; class Gammaproteobacteria; order Methylococcales; family Methylomonadaceae; genus Methylovulum. The sequence goes on from CAJAVP010000100.1 coordinate 98,664, forward strand.
CATGTCCGACCGCATGATATCGAGATTACTAAAGCCTTAGACTCCAGCAAAGCCACTGCCGTATTAAAAGATTGGCAGCACTTAGGGGCATTAATTCGGATTGAGTTAATCAAAAACACCGACAATGATAAAAAAACCACGCTATTTGCTGAAATGCCTAATGAGCAATTTAAACGTTTGCAAGTTAATAAAGGTGATCCGGTTGACTTAAACATTCGCCAGGCACATTGGTTTCATTAAACTTGATTGGTATTTAGTTGTTTTGCAAAACGCTTGGCTTATGAGATTATTCAAGGCATTTTCTCACCGCTCATCAGTTCATTATGCAAAAAACAATCACGATCACCTTAGCAACGGGCACACTTCAACTCGATATGGCGGAAGGGCGCATTCCGCTCAAACGATTATTAGGCTTTGCCGCGCGGATTAGCAGTCAACGCAAATTCTTATTTGTCAGCAAAGTGTTAGGCAAACATTACCCCGTATCGCCGCGTATGATGGCGTGGTCTTATCGACATTTAGCACGGGCGATATTGGCGCGTGGTCTCGGCGACGCCTCTTCCGTTTGGATAGGCATGGCGGAAACGGCAACAGGGCTGGGTTATGGTGTTTTTGCTGCCGCGTATGAGGCTGGCGTAAGACACGCCTTATTCATGCAATCTAGCCGTTATCATCTGGAAGGAAAGGCTCGTTTAGCTTTTACCGAGACACACAGCCATGCAACCGATTTTTTCCTGTATTACCCCGAACAACCCGTGCATCAAACCCTTTTTTTAACTGCCCAAACCTTAGTGTTGATTGATGATGAAATCAGTACCGGTCGAACCTTCTCGCGCTTAATTGCCGCCTATCAAGCGATTAACCCCCATTTGCAGCGCGTTTTTATTGTAAGTTTGGTCAATTTTGCCCATCCCGACGATCGCCTGCGGGTTGAACAATTGGCGGGTATAAGTGTGCAATGGGTGTGTATTCGGCAGGGCGTGTTGCATTTTGTCGATAGTCATAATCTGGCGTTAGATGCCATACACGTCAATGTATCGGGCAACGGCGCGTGTAAAAAACACTTATTAGCTTGGCCGGGGCGCTTAGGCATGAGCACCCCCTTGACATTAGCCGCTCATACGGTGGAAGCACTTATTCCCCATATTCAAGCTGACAATAACGATCCGCGCCCAATTTTGGTGTTAGGTACCGGCGAGTGTAATACGCCAGCGTTCTTGTTAGGGCGTTGCTTAGCAGCACGTGGCTTTCCTATTAAACTACAAAGCACCACCCGCTCCCCCATACATCTAGGCAACGATATAAGTCAGGTTTGCCAGTTTGAGGATAATTATGACGATGGTATTCCCAATTTTATTTACAACGTAAGGTTTGAAGATTATCGCCACATCATTGTGTGTCATGAAACTCCACTCGGATTAGCCTTATTAGCGTGCTTGCATGACTGGCAAGCCATTAGCGCAAGATTTTCAGTCGATACAGAAAATCCGCATCTGGCTCAATTGCATTTTCATGCTCACCACCATGCTTACTGATAAGAAATACAACGTTGCAACAGTGCCAAGCCACCCTCCAGCGATGGAACAGTTACCTAGTTTTTAAACGGAAAGACAGGGCAGAGATGACCGAATTTTTTACCTATAACGGAAAAGCGCTGATTGATACGGTCAAAACCCGTTATTGGCATGTGCTGGACAATGGACAAGTGCAATGCGATCTTTGTCCACGTTTTTGCAAACTGCATAACGATCAGCGTGGGCTTTGCTTTATTAGGCAAAATCGCAATGACGAATTGGTGATGACTAGCTACGGTCGATCCAGCGGGTTTGCCATTGATCCCATTGAAAAGAAGCCACTGAATCATTTTTTGCCTGGTACGCCTGTGCTGTCTTTTGGTACGGCAGGCTGTAATTTGGCGTGTAAATTTTGCCAAAATTGGGATATTAGCAAATCGAGGGAATTAGACCGCTTAATGAGTAACGCCATGCCGGAGACTATCGCCCAGGCCGCGTTGAATCATGGCTGTCAAAGTGTGGCGTTTACTTATAATGATCCCGTTATTTTTCATGAATACGCGATTGATACCGCTCAAGCCTGTCGTCATCTGGGCATTAAATCGGTTGCCGTTTCCGCCGGTTATCAATGCAGCGCACCACGTGCCGAGTTTTATCAATGGATGGATGCAGCGAATATCGACTTAAAAGCGTTTAGCGAGCGTTTTTATTACAAAATAACCGGTAGTCACTTGCAGGCGGTGTTGGAAACTTTGCAATATATTAAGCAGGAAACATCGGTTTGGTTGGAATTAACCACGCTGATTATTCCAGGAGAAAATGACTATGCCGCTGAGTTACACGCGATGACGCAATGGGTTGTCGAGCATTTAGGCAGCGAGGTTCCAATGCACTTTTCGGCTTTTCATCCTGATTGGAAAATGCGTGATAAGCCACCAACACCACTCGCCTCATTATTGCAAGCCCGACAAATTGCCTTGGCTAATGGGGTGCGCTATGCCTACGTGGGCAATGTGCATCATAAATCAGCAGACAGTACGTATTGCCATGCGTGTCAGCAGCTATTGATTGGTCGAGATTGGTATCAACTCGCCGAGTGGAATTTGGATGCCAAGGCGTGTTGTCGCTTTTGTGGTGCACGTTGTGCGGGTGTTTTTAATGCCAAGCCCGGACATTGGGGCGCTCAACGTCAAGCACTTCATTTGGGCTAATCGGGATATTATTCAACTTAAACTTTTCGGACTTGAGCTTTCAGTCACTATTCGATAGTATTGGCTCAATATCACAAAGGAGCCAAAATCATGCAATTTACGTTTAAACCGCTATCGCTTGCTCTCATTACCGGATTATCTTCTCTGCTATTACCTTCACTGGTCAATGCAGGTGCGGATTCCGCCCCCCAAATGCACGAGCTTTACCAAAATAATTGCGCCAGTTGTCATGGTTCAGATCATGGCGGTTATTTAGCGCCCGCGCTGAATGCCGATACGCTAAAAGGTCGCAGCCCAACCGCGTTACGCACAATCGTCATGGCGGGTAGTTTTGATACGTTAATGCCTCCGTTTTATGGACGCTTGTCGGATGATGAGATTCGTGGGGTTATCAAACATTTGCAAAGCACACCAAAATTGCCCAATCCCAATTGGACAATTGACGACATGAAAGCTTCGTTAAAAGTTTATGTCAATGATGAATCGAAGCTGCCGACTCAACCAAACTATGTGATTGACAACATGGATGATGTGATCGGTGTTGCAGCACGTGGTAAATACGGTCGCGGCGAAGGTTCAAAAGCGGTGTTTATCAACAGCAAAACTCATCAAAAAATTGGCGAAGTAGCAACCGGTACAGCGGCGCATATCATTGACTATAATCCAGCAAATCCACGCTGGGCGTATGTTAAAACCGATACGGCCGAAATTTTTAAAGTCGATTTATATTCTATGCAAGCCGTGCGTAGCATTAAAACCGGCTATAACGGCCCAGGCATGGGCGTGTCTCGTGACGGTAAATACTTAATGGCTGGCTCGTTTGTGCCACACAATGCCGTGATATTAAACGCCGACACCTTAGAACCCTTAAAAACCTTTGAATTAGAAGGCATAGACCCTGACGGTAAACAAGTGTCTTCGGATTCTGGCATGATTATCGGCACGCCCTTTGATGATATTTTTGCGATTGCACTGGAAAATGCCGGACAAGTTTGGGTCATTGATTTAAAAGACGGTTTCCCTGTAACGCGCATTACTGACGTAGGTCGCCATTTGCATGATGCTTTTTTAACGCATGGTGGACGTAAACTGATGATTGCCGCCTACGATGACAGCATCGTTGCCGCCATTGATTTAAAAGACCGTAAAATTATCAAAAAATTAGAGGCGGGTTGTGTGCCGCATGTCGGCGGGGGTTCAGCGGTTGAAGTCGATGGTCGCATCTTAGGCTTTGGTACAAATTTTGGCGATTGCGACAAAACCGTTGTCAGTGTTTGGGATTTGGACAAAATGGAAGTTGTTAAGCAGATACCCGTCGCCGGTGGCACCGAATCGCCAGCGGCTCACGCCAACGCGCCGTATGTGGCCGTCGATATTATCAGTAAAGATCGCCGTGCTCGTACGATTCAACTGATCGACAAAAAAACCTTGGAAGTCGTTAAAACCTTGGATGTCGGTGGTCACGCCTATTTCCCCGAATACAGTGCCGATGGCAAATTCTTGTACGTCAGCGCCGGTTATAGCGGTGATGAGGTTGTCGTCTATGATTCGACTACTTTAGCAAAAGTCGCTTCACTGACAATGGAAAGTCCGGCGGGTATTTTCTCGCATGGTCGTGTTAGATACATGACACGCGGTTTGTCTCCGGATGAAATCAAAGGGGCAAACTGATGAAACGCTGGTTACTTTTAGGTGTATTTATCCTGACGATAAACGATGCCAGTGCTGCCAATCTCTACGCTGGACAAACTCGCGCGGCGGCGGTTTGTTCACAATGTCACGGCATTAGAACACCGTCGGCAGATGCCCCGTTTCCGCAATTAGCCGGACGTGATGTCGCCTATTTACAACTCGCACTTAAACAATACCGCGATAAAGTCCGTAAATCCGACCTCATGAATGCCATTGCCGGTTCGTTATCAGATGAAGATATCGCGAACGTCGCGGCGTATTACGCTAAGTTGAAGCCTTAATGCCTTACTTAAGCAAAGCGTTTCTTTTTTGTTTAGCTTGGTGCGTGTTTGCACCAAGCGGTTGGGCAGTCGAACCCACACCGGCTCGCCAAACAGAATTGCGTCATTTACTTAAAAATGATTGTGGCGCCTGTCATGGGTTGACTTTACAAGGCGGCATGGGGCCGCCTTTATTACCCGATACACTCAAGGGTAAAGCCGATGCGTTGTTAATCACAAGCATTTTACAGGGTCGTAAAGGCACGGCTATGCCGCCTTGGCAAACATTTATCAATACAGAAGAGGCGGCTTGGCTGCTTGATGTATTACGAAACGGTAAGCATGGCGCGGAATAAAGTTAAAAAGCCGCGCAGTTCTCCTAAGATTGCCTTCTTTAAAAGTCCTATTCTGCGTTTTATATGGTGTTTGTTAGGTGCAGGAACGGGCATTTCGCTTGCGCTGTTTTTGGCAGGTCCAGGAATGGCGCCATTTCTGCTCGCCTCTTTAGGTGCATCAACCGTATTTCTTTTTGGACTGACCAAAGCACCCGCTGGGCAACCGCGTGCATTATTTGGGGGGCATTTGGGTTGTGCATTTATCGGTATTTGTTGTTATCAAGCCTTTGGGGATGTCGATTGGGTATATCCACTTGCACAAGTATTGGCGGTATCATGGATGTTGCTCAGTAAAACCGTACATCCGCCTGCTGGCTCTAACGCAATTATCATGGTTTATGCACACGCTAATTGGGAGGCTCTGTTAAATCCAGTTCTAACGGGCGTAATGACTCTGGCGATTGTTGCTGCAATTTGGAGCCGACTCTATCCCGGACATGTTCGTTATCCTGTCAGCTGGCGTGAACGTTCGCCACCTAAGATTCTTTGGGGCGGCTGGGATGATTAATCATATAACCATTCAGACCCTCTGTTCGTCATGTGCCCTTCGACAGGCCCATAGCGGACGGCAGGTGATAAACCCTTATTGAAAACGCAGTAATACCTTGACACCAGCAACGAAAGTTATCGTTTATTATCCTAATCATGAAAAAACTACTCTTTTTAAGCCTACTTTTTGCTCTAAACAGCCAAGCTGCACCACGCGCGAGTGGTGACTTAGGTCTAGTCATTGAACGCGAAAGTGGTAGTGCGCTGATTATTAACACCAGTACCCATCAGCAACTCGCCAAAATTAGCCAACTGGGTGATTTATCCCATGCCTCAGTGGTATTTTCACGCGATCAACGTTACGCCTATGTGTTTGGGCGTGATGGCAGTTTGAGCAAGATTGATCTGTTACAAGACAAACTAGAACAGCGCATTGTACAAGCCGGTAACAGTATCGGTGGTGCAATTTCTCAAGACGGTAAATTAATCGCCGTCGCCAATTACGAACCCGGTGGCGTGAAAGTGTTTACCGCTGATAATTTAGCTTTAGTCGCCGATATTCCCAGTGAATACGCGCAGGGCAAACGTTCCAAAGTCGTAGGCTTAGTCGATGCGCCCGGACAACGCTTTGTGTTTAGTTTGTTTGATGCGGGAGAAATCTGGATAGTGAATATGAAAAATCCACAACAACCGGTATTAGAAAAATTTAAAGCCATAGGCAAAGAACCCTACGATGCTTTAATTTCACCCGAAGGGCGTTTTTATATTGCTGGTTTGTTTGGCGATCCGGGTTTAGCCAAACTGGATTTATGGGATACCGCAGCGGGCGTTAAGCGTATTTTGCCGGAATACAGTAAACAGGAAGAAACCCTGCCGGTTTACAAAATGCCTCACTTAGAAGGCTGGTCGGTGGCAGGGGATTATATGTTTGTGCCCGCGATTGGCAAACATGAAGTCTTAGTCATCGACAAACAAACCTGGCAAGTCGTCAAGCACATTGCGGTACTCGGTCAGCCAGTTTTTGTGATGGCAAGACCCGATGCGCGACAAATTTGGGTCAATTTTGCTTTCCCTGATAATAATCAACTGCAACTCATTGATGCTAAAACATTTACCATCAGCAACACACTGACACCTGGGAAAGCAGTATTACATATGGAATTTACGCCGCGTGGCGAACAAGTCTGGGTTGCTCTGCGTGATGACGATCAAGTAATCGTTTACGATACCACTAACTTACAAGAAATTAGCCGCTTACCCGCGCAAAAACCGAATGGCATTTTTTTTAGTGCCCGCGCGAATCGGATTGGAATGTAACGACATGCTGATGGATTGGCATAAGCAGTTATTAAATGATTTTCAGCGTGATTTTCCGTTGTCACCACGACCTTACCAAGACATTGCTCATCGTTTGGGCGTGAGCGAAGCAGATGTGTTACAAGCATTAGGGGAGGCGAGTGAATTACAGACCTATATCAGTCGGATTGGGCCTGTCATTCGTCCTAACTATATTGGTATCAGTACCTTAGTGGCTTTATCCGTACCGAATGAGCAACTACAAACCATTGCTGATCAAATCAGCCGTTATCCAGAGGTCAATCACAATTACGAGCGCGAACATCGATTTAATTTATGGTTTGTCGTCATTGCGGCAGATGCGGAACACCTTAATGATTTGCTGGAAAAAATAGCTCAAGAAACGGGCTATCACCCCCTGCGTCTCCCTTTATTACATGATTTTTTTATTGATTTAGGCTTTCAAATGGACTTGCAAGATGCTGGATAATCAAGATCGTCAATTACTGACCACCATTCAATTAGGGTTGCCGGTTTGCCCACGTCCTTACGCACAAATCGGGCAACGCTGCGCCATGTCTGAAGATGAAGTGATTATGCGCCTGACGCGCCTTCAACAGCAGGGTATTATCAAGCGGCTAGGCATTATCGTAAAACATCATTCGCTCGGCTACCGCGCCAATGCGATGATTGTTTGGGATATTCCCGACGAGTTGATTGAGACTATTGGTACTCAAATAAGCCGATTTTCCTTTGTGACACTGTGCTATCAACGCCCCAGACAAACCGAATGGCCTTATAATCTGTACTGCATGATTCATGGCAAAGATCGCGCAGTGGTGCGCCAGCAGTTGGAGCAGCTCAATCAAGCCTGCGGTTTAATGGCCTACGCACAAGACGTGTTATTCAGTCGCCGCTGTTTTAAACAGCGCGGTGCCTTATATCCCAGTCAACCCGCACCGGTCAACTCTCATGGATGAGCTCGATCGTCAGCTTATTAATGCACTGCAAAACGGTCTGCCGGTTTGCCAATCCCCCTTTAAAACCATTGCAACGGCGTTAATGCTGTCTGAAGAGGATGTCCTTGCGCGTCTTAGGCGTTTGTTAGATAGCGGCATCTTAACGCGCTTTGGGCCGCTTTATAATGCCGAACAATTGGGCGGCGCCTTAACGCTGGCCGCTGTCAAAGCCCCGACTGAACGCTTTGATAATGTGGTGGCAATCATTAACGCTTTCCCTGAGGTCGCTCATAATTATGCGCGTGACCATGCGCTGAATATCTGGTTTGTTTTAGCGACTGAAACGCCAGAACAACTCCCGATTATTTTAGACGCTATTGCGGAACAAACCGGTTTGAGGGTATATAACATGCCAAAAATAAAAGAATATTTCGTCAATTTAAAACTGGAAGCCTAGTATGGATGATACTGATCGCCGTATCATGCACGCCACGCAAAGCGGTTTGCCGTTGACGACTGAGCCGTATCAGACCTTGGCGGAACAATTGGGGCTCACCGTTGATGAGGTCATGGCGAGGCTCAAAGCCATGCAAGCCAATGGCTGCATTCGTCGTATCGGCGCAGTGCCCAACCATTATCGACTGGGTTATTTATTCAACGGTATGACGGTTTGGAATGTACCAGACGAGCGTGTAGATGAGCTTGGGCAACAAGTCGGACAGCTCAGTTTTGTCAGTCATTGTTACCATCGTCCGCGCCATTTACCCGATTGGCCTTATAATTTGTTTGCGATGGTACATGCCAAAAGCCAAACCGATGTAGATCATCAAATTCAGCAAATCGCCACCCGACTCGGTGACGCAAATCGCGGACATGAGGTTTTGTTTAGCACCCAAATACTCAAAAAAACCGGTTTTCGTAGTCGCTTTGATTAAATGAGTCGTCCTATAAGCAATACAAATTTGTTTTTATATTTTACCCGACTATACTATCGAACACGGCTGTGTGGGTATGTATTTATGCGGTAAGAAGCGCGATATATAGCGTTTAAGTAAATATGAGCTAATTAGGTATTAGTCTATTTGAGGCTATCGGCTTAATTTACATTTAAGATGAGACATAAATAGAGTTATTCAGTGCATTCAGTGCATTCAGTGCATTCTCGCGTTTCTGTATATTCTTAAAATTATAGAACAATAGAGGGTGAGGGCGCATGTTTGAAAGAATCGTTTGTTTTTCTTTGCAGATTTTAATCGGTCAACTGCTGTTAGTTGGCTGGTTGCCTAATTCGATGGACTTATTTGCACAAACCTATTGGATGTTCTTAATTGTATTATGGGCAGGGTATCGACTGGGCTGGAAAAGTGTGGTTTGCATGGTTGTCATTGCGGGTGTACAAGCCTTTTATGGTGATTTAAATGGCGTTGGCGTTTTTGGCAATGAATTTTTGCGGAATTATGGGCTAGGATCAGTGACTTTTCTTTTGAGTCTTCTGATTGCAGGTCTAGTCTCTAATATAATTTTTCGCAGCTATCATCAAAGCTCAACCAAATTGGAGAGTTTGCTTAAGGCGGCGAATATTTATCCAGGGTATCCTTTGATTGTTCACCAGTCGGCTACCAATTTTGCAGTAACGTCAGAGGATGTTACTCAACTCAAATTAATTGAAAGACTAGAAAAATTACTTCTCAATGCGATACCCGATGCGCTGTTTTTGACCCGATGTAGCAATGGTCAGTTTATAGACGTGAACCATTCTGCTTGTGAAATTCTGGGTTATAGTCATAGTGAGCTACGAACTATGGGGCCAGTCGAAATCGATTCACCGGAATTTCAAGGCAAAGTGCCTGAACGGATCAAGGAAATACAAACTCACGGTAATTTGCTTTTTGAGTCTGCACATATCACTAAAACCGGCGAAGTGATACCGGTTGAAATTAACAGCCAAGTTATTCATTTAGATGGGCATCCCGTTCTAATATCCTTAGCTCGCGACTGTCGTAAGCGTAAACAATCCGAAGACGCATTGCATTTAACGGCCAGTGTGTTTGCTCACGCCCGTGAAAGCGTCATTATTGCGGATGTCAGCGGCAATATTATCAATGTCAATAACGCTTTTTGTGAGTGTACGGGTTATACCCAAGAAGAGGTATTAGGTAAAAATCCGCGCTTCCTGAGTTCAGGTTATCAAAATCGTGAGTTTTATCACGAGATGTGGCAAACGATACAAACAAATGGGTCATGGAAAGGTGAGATTTGGAATCGGACTAAGGACGGCGAGATTTATGCGGCATTGCTTAATATCGTTGCTGTGAAAGATGGACTGGACAATACTACCCACTATATTGGCCTCGCAATCGAAATTACGCATATTCGTGAATATCAAAAATCCCTCGAATATATAGCACAACATGACGTGCTAACAGGCTTGCCCAATCGTCTCTTATTGAGCGACCGTTTGCGGCAAGCCATTGAAGCATCAAAACGTAATCAGTTAATGCTGGCGGTATGTTATTTAGATTTAGATGGCTTTAAACCGATTAATGATAAGTTGGGCCATAAAGCTGGAGATTTTGTTTTGGTTGAAATCGCCAAACGACTGAGTGCAACGGTGCGACAGATGGACACCGTGTCTCGTTTGGGTGGCGATGAGTATGTCCTGTTATTGCAGGGTCAAGAGCATGAAAATGATTTACTGTCTTTACTGGATCGCTTGTTAGTCATTATTTCAGCACCTATTCTTATTGATCAACACACTTGTGCAGTAAGTGCCAGTATTGGCGTTAGCGTGTTTCCGCACCATGCCCAAGACCCTGATACCTTAATCGCTCGCGCAGATTCGGCAATGTATCGTGCTAAATATCAGGGTAAAAATTGTTATGCTTTGTGGCAATCATTAGCCGCTGACTGATGACATTCTTTTTCGCTCGTTCCAAAGCTCTGGCTTGGGAATGAGCGCAAGATAATAATTTTTATGGTTTATCTTACCAACACTCAATAGATCTTGTTGAGGCCTGAGTATAACGTTTTTGAATAGCGTTAAGCTGCTCGAAGGGTTGATGTGCTTCTTTTATCTGGAGGTAGATTTGAAGTTTAAGTTTGTAGTCGGGTTTAATCTGCGCGTTAATGCCTTTTCCCTGCATTTGCTTAAGCATCGACTGCGCTCGTACTTCGGTGCTAAAAACGCCAAGCGAGATTTGCACCTCTTCTGGACTAATGCGCCGTGTAAAAAAGTCGGTGATGCCATGATCTTTGAGCATCTGTATTATCGCTTGATGGTCTTTAGGATTATTTGAACCGGGATAAAACACAATATAGCGTTCTGCGGGGGATTTATCTTTATGGATGATTTTAATCGTATTTTTGTCGATACGGTTTAACCCGTTCTGTAATTCTGTGGATTCTGTTATGGGGCCTATTTCAAAACAACTGGCAGGGACGGGCAGTTCTGCTATGGGTGGCGCTGGTGTGATTGCAGCCGTTTCAATTGGCTTGGGTTTAGGGGCTTCGCTGACTAATAGGATCGGCTCTTGAATCGCCCAAGTCGGTAGGGCCGGTTGGGTATTTTCCGTTTGGAATGCACCCATTTTAAACTGCCACATAAAATAAGTCACATTGATTATGCTTAGGATAAAAAACAAGGTTTTCATTATAGGCTATCCATTACTATCGCTAAGCCACGTAAGACTAAGTTGGTCTCTATCGTGACCGGAAGTTTTAAGTGTTGACCTATTAATTCAGCATCACCACCCGTCAAAATAAGATTACAATCAATGGGTTGTCTTTTTACGACTTGTTCAATAAGACCGATTGCGGCTGCCAGTGTGCCTGCATAAATGGCGGCTTCTGTACAATTGGCAGGACGCATGTCAAATGACTCGACACTAAAGGGCAGGCTACCGGTTCCAGCTGCTAACGATTGCTTCATTAAGGTTAAGCCGGGGCATATAAAGCCGCCTAGATGTGAGCCTTCGCTGTCTAATAAATCAAGGGTAATGGCTGTTCCACAATCGACAATGCAACAATGTCCGCTATGGTGTCGGCGAGCGGCAACTAAGGCTAGCCAGCGATCGACCCCTAGCTTTTCAGCATTTAAGTAAGCATTATGGACGTTAAACGCCTTAGCTTGGGCTTTTATGTCATAAATTTTTACATCTTGCCATAATGTTTTGGCTACGGATTTGACGGTGCTTAATAGTTCAGATTGACTGACCCAAGCAATGCCAATGGCGCGGGGTCTGCCTAGGTTTGCCCAGGTTTCTAACAACATTTGCCGATTGATTTGAGCGTTGTATAAAGGATTTCCCATCAGTAATTGATCGTGATGATTTAACGCCCATTTTAATCGGCTATTGCCCATGTCTAGCAGTAAGTTCACGGCTATTGACCACTAAAACTGACGTCACCAGACGCAAAAGCTTGGATTTTACCGTCAGGATGTTCAAGTAGTAGAAAGCCTTTGTCATCAATTCCACGCACAATGCCGGTGATCGGCTGGTCGGTAATAAAAAGCTTTGCTGCTTGATTGATTAGGCAATCATGTTGTCGCCATTCTGCAAGATAAGCATTGATGCCGACATCTTCAAAAACGGTTAATATTTTCAGAAATTCACTTATAAGACTAGCGGCCAGTTGGTTTCTGTCGAGCTTGCGTCCGGTGACTTGGTATAAATCCGTCCAAGCTTGGGTGATAGTTTCGGCCTCGTGGTCTGGCATAACTACATTTAATCCTAAGCCAATTACGGCGACACAAGGGCCGTCTGTTTCGCCGGTCATTTCAATCAAAATCCCACCGAGTTTTTTGCCTTGGCTGTAAAGGTCATTCGGCCATTTTAAACCGATATTATCAATTTGATGCTGCTGTAAGGCTTTGATTACCGCAAGACCAATGGCAAGGCTTAAACCTGTGGCACTCGCATAGCCTTGATTGAATTGCCATTTTAGGGATAAATAAAGATTACTACCAAATGGCGACACCCAATGCCGTCCGCGCCGACCTTTGCCGGCAGTTTGTGACTCGGCTAAGCAAACGTGAGCGGTATTAGCTGATGGTGTGGGTTGTTCTAATAAATAACGGTTGGTGGAATCAATTTGTGGATAAATTTCAATGGGGGCAACGAGGGCTTGAAAGGGTAGGGCAATCAAGGCGTAAATCACTTCGGCATCTAGCCATTGCAAGGGCATATTTAAGCGATAACCTTTGCCGGTGACCGCCGCAAACGACAAGCCAATCAGGGTCATGGTGTTGATGTGTTTGCAAATTGCCGAGCGGCTGATACCTAGCGTTTCAGCCAATTCAGTGCCTGAATGAAATTGACCATCGACAAGTAGATTTAAAATTTGTTTTTGTTTTTCTGTCAGTGACACGGTGTGTAGAGGAATAATATGAAGGAGGGGCTCTACCAGCGTTCAGGTAAGCGTTTTTTTATTTCAATGCGATGATTTTCAATGCTGATATAGCCGCCTTTCTTTAGGTCGTTAAGAATGCGCGTTACCATTTCCCGAGAAGCCCCGACCATTGTTGAGATTTCTTGATGAGTGACTGGTTCTGATATTTCACGACCATCCGCTTGTGTTTTGACCAAATTAGCCAAGGTTTTGGCAATGCGTCCGTAGACATCAAGCAAAGCTAAACTACTGACTTGCACAGTGGTATTACGCATCCGTTTGATGACCGTTTTGAGTAATTCAATGGCAATATTAGGGTTACGTTGGATGCAGTCGAATAAATATGAGCGCGGAAATAGACCAATTTTGCAATCTTCAACAGTCATGACAGACGCTGAGCGAGGTTGTTCATCAAAAAGAGATAATTCGCCGAATGTATCGCCCTCGTGAAGAAAATCTAACAATACTTCACGGCCATCTTCATTACTCATAAAGACTTTTAATCGTCCAGATAACACAATGTAAAGTAAGTTATTTGAGACATCACTTTGATTAACTAAGGTAGAACCTTTGGGGAAGTGATGAACATGCATACCTGCTTCCAATTCGGTTCGATCTTGATCGGAGAGCGATTCGAATAAAGGTACATTTTTAAGCATAATTTTTTCCTTGTTGCACAGACTTTTAATATAGAGGAGGGGTAATGGATAGGGGGTGAATATATCACAGCTTTTGATTTTTTGGTGCGAGAGAGTTATTTGTTTTGATGTAACTATTTGACTCCGGTAATCCCGGTGTGCTCAGAAGGTATACCAGACCGTAACTACTTTTGGAAAAATATCATGACCGTACCAAACACATCGCGGATTACAACACAGCAATAAATCCATTATATCTATTTTATGATGAGAATTGCTGTCTATACACAACGTTATCCACATAAACAGTGTATAGTCCGTAAGTTCAAAAATCTGCGTCTGTGTCTAAATACGGCGTTTTTTACCTTAATCGCTTTCTGAAAGACCTATTTATAATTACGCATAATGTATATTATGTTAAATTAAGGCATAACTGGAATGTGGGGTATTGATAATTAGATATTCACCATGTGTCTCTGGTAGATTCAGCAGTCGTGTTGACTGAGCAAAGTCGATACCAGAAATATCCTGTTTAGACTTCGCTCAGAGCACATTGACTTCCCCACTTGCTCCGTTAATTTTTTTGAGTGGGTCGCATATGTGGAAATAATAAAACATCACGGATAGAGGGTGCGTCTGTGAATAGCATCACTAACCGATCAATGCCAATCCCTTCGCCGGCTGTTGGCGGCATACCGTGTTCCAATGCGGTAATATAATCAGCATCAAAGTGCATAGCCTCATCATCACCTGCGTCTTTTTCTTCGACTTGCTTTTGAAAACGTGCAGCTTGATCCTCGGCATCGTTTAACTCGGTAAAACCATTGGCAATTTCCCGACCACCTACAAAAAACTCAAAGCGATCAGTAACATGTGGATCAAGATCATTGCGTCTTGCCAGTGGTGATACTTCAACAGGATACGCAGTGATAAACGTTGGTTGCATTAAACGACTTTCAACTGTCTTTTCAAAAATTTCAATTTGGATTTTTCCTAACCCATAGCTTTCTTTAACCAAGATACGCAGCTTTTCTGCTACCTGAGTCGCTGCTTCACGGGTTTGAAGATCTGCCGCAGTAAGCTCCGGATTAAAATGTAGGATAGATTCCACCACGGTCATACGATTAAAAGGTTTACCAAAATCATATTGCTCACCTTGATAGGTGATGACACTATGCCCCACGACTTCATGCGCGATACCTTTTAGCATGGCTTCCGTTAAATCCATTAAGTCGTGGTATTCGGCGTAGGCTTGATAAAACTCCAACATTGTAAATTCTGGGTTGTGTCGGGTTGATAAACCTTCATTACGGAAGTTGCGATTAATTTCAAAAACACGCTCAAAACCACCTACCACTAGGCGTTTTAAATACAACTCCGGCGCAATCCGCAAAAACATATCCATGTCTAAGGCATTATGATGCGTAATAAACGGACGTGCTGTTGCGCCACCGGGAATAACTTGCATCATGGGCGTTTCCACTTCCAAAAACTGGCGATCTATCAAAAATTGACGGATATAGGCAACAATTTTGGAACGAATAAAAAAGGTATTGCGAGATTCCTCACTCATAATCAAATCTAAATACCGTTGTCGATATTTAATTTCTTGATCGGCAAGGCCATGAAATTTTTCAGGTAATGGTCGTAACGCTTTGGTTAATAAGCGAATACTATCCACTTTAACACTCAATTCATCGGTTTGAGTTTTAAACAAAACGCCTTCAGCACCAATAATGTCGCCAATATCCCATTTTTTAAATTGTTCGTTGTAAATCCCTTCCGGTAAGGCATCGCGCGTGACATAAAGCTGAATTTTGCCGGACATATCTTGAATGTGACAAAAACTGGCTTTACCCATCACGCGTCGCGTCATGATTCGACCTGCCAATTTCACACGTAATGGCTCAGCTTCGAGTTCTTCTTTGGATTTATGGGCATATTCAGCGAGTAATTCGCCCGCTATTACGTCACGCCGAAAATCAGTAGGAAAGGCAACGCTTTGATCACGTAGTTCATTTAATTTACTACGTCGTTGTTTGATTTGTTCTTGTTCGTCTTGTTGTAAGTCTGTCATGATGTTGTAAAGTTTAAAGCTAAATTTAAATAGAGGGATTATTGACCTGATAAGGCAATTAAATCCCGTTCCAATAAGGTACTGTCACCCAGATTAAGTTCTACTAAGCGTCTTAAATTGGTAATGCTTTCGATATCGATATGTTCGCACTTAAAACCGACGGTATTATCAACCACATGAGAAACGCTCAATGCCATACGGATTTGAATATCTTCTGATAAAGGCAGCGTCAGCGTGTACAGCAGCTCAGAATCTTCTTGCCAGGGAAAATCAAAGCGCAATAAACAGCCTTTAAGCGATAAATCGACAATTTGACACGCCCATGTTTGATCATGCGTACTTAACAGTGCATCGGCGGCATAGAAGATGCGATGAAATTGACGGTGGTGTTCAGATTTTATAGTCATAAAATTATGTTTAGCTAGATTGGTATGTAAAAGAAGATAGCAGTTATAGCTGCCCTTCCCTATTTTTTACTGACTACAACCCGCTTTTTAAGCTGGCCTCAATAAATTGATCCAAATCGCCATCTAAAACGGCTTGCGTATTACCCGTCTCTACACCCGTACGCAAGTCTTTAATCCGTGATTGATCTAGTACATAAGAGCGAATTTGGCTACCCCAACCAATATCTGATTTGCTATCTTCTAAGGCTTGTTGGGTTTCACTGCGTTTACGCATTTCCAACTCATATAACTTCGCCTTGAGTTGCTTCATCGCGGTATCTTTGTTTTTATGCTGCGAACGGTCACTTTGGCATTGCACCACGGTATTCGTTGGATTGTGCGTAATACGCACCGCTGATTCTGTTCGGTTGACATGCTGCCCCCCTGCCCCACTCGCGCGGTAAACATCGATGCGTAAATCAGCAGGATTGATGTCAATATCAATATCATCGTCAATTTCAGGCGAGACAAAAACTGATGCAAAGGAAGTATGGCGGCGATTGCCGGAATCAAAAGGTGATTTTCTGACGAGACGATGAACACCGGTTTCCGTACGTAACCAACCAAACGCATATTCCCCTTCAAAGCGAATCGTGGCACTTTTAATGCCCGCCACATCACCGTCAGATTCTTCTATTAATTCTGTTTTAAAGCCTTTACGTTCACCCCAGCGTAAAAACATACGTTCTATCATAGAAGCCCAATCTTGAGCTTCAGTACCGCCCGAGCCAGATTGAATATCCAAAAAGGCATTATTCGCATCCATTTCACCCGAAAACATCCGTCTAAACTCTAAGTCAGCAACCTTTTTTTCAAAATGTGCCAAATCATCGACAACGGTTGTAATGGTTTCCTCATCCTCTTCGTCAACAGCCATCAACAAAAGCTCTTCAGCATCTGCCATGCCTTGCTCTAACTCTTTAATAGTATTTACAATAATTTCTAATTGTCCGCGTTCTTTACCCAAGGCTTGGGCTTGGTCTGGCGTATCCCAAATTTTAGGATTCTCCAGCTCACGCATGACCTCGATCAAACGCTCACTTTTTTCATCAAAGTCAAAGATACCTCCTAAGGGCATCGCCACGACTCTTGAGATCGGCTATTTTATTTTTGATTGGGTTAATTTCTTGCATAATTATCGTCCCTTTAGATACAGTCCAAAATAGGCTGGTTAACGCTAAAAAGTGCCGGATTATAAACTATAACGTGCTAATTTTCTTGTAAAACTGAAAAAAATCATGGCAATTGCAGATAAAAACACTCACAAACGATATGTTATTGGAAAGATTAATCTGCTTTGTTTGTGACAGTTTGACCTATAATTATCTAAGACAGACACCTAAGCGCTAACCCGTAAGCACCAACGTGTTAAAACACATCAGCAATAATTATTTTAACAAGCTGATGATTACCCTGAGGAGAGGAACAAATGAAAGAAACAACAAAAAAATTATTAAATTATTTCTTAATTGGCATTTTGGCAATTATTCCCATCGTCGTGATTTTACAAATCATTATTTTCTTAAAAGGTATGGTTTCAGACCTGTTTAGTTTTGTTTATGGCTATGCTGACAGCTATCTTCTGACCAGTATATTTTTTGTTTTAAGCTTTGTGATAGTGGTTTTTATTGGCTACAAAATTGTCAAAACTGGTCGCCCTTGGGTGATTACCATTTTTGACCACATCATTGATCGAATTCCCTTTTTAAACACCATCTATCGTGTATTAAAAAAAGTCATCAATATGTTTTCGTCACATGATCAAAAAATTGCCAAAGAAGTAGTTTATGTGGAATATCCAAGTCCCGGCATTTGGGTACCGGCTTATGTGACCAACCGCTATGAAAATATGTATGTGCTGTTTATACCCACCTCCCCCAATCCGACCTCTGGCTTCACGGTGATTGTTGAAAAATCTAAAGTAGTGATGTCCGCAATGGACATTGAAGAAGCAACAAGCTTTATTGTTAGTGTCGGTGTGGACTATGAAAAATCGCCTGAAATGAGCAATCTGCGTTAAGTGATGTCCGAGCCAAGTCGTCGACGATGAGCTTCGACTTGGCTCAGCAAACGGATTAAGTTGTTCGCATCGGGATATAATGTTCCTTCAACCTAGCATTCCCTTTATAATGGTAAAACCTACTAGACTACAGGGTACTTACCCCGCTATGACCCAAATTAATAATACCCTCAACCGACTCCGAGACCGCAATCAAGAGCAGCTGCTCTGCGGAGGACTCAAAGGGATAGAAAAAGAAAGCCTGCGATTAAATCAAGACGGATTGATTGCCCAAACCCATCATCCCTATGGCTTAGGTTCAGCTTTAACACATCCTTATATTACAACGGATTATTCAGAAGCTCTGATTGAGTTAATTACGCCGCCCTTTGCTGATATCAGTGACACCTTAACTTACTTGCACCGCATTCATCAATTCGTTTACCAACACCTCGACAATGAAATATTGCTGGCAAGCAGTATGCCGTGCGGAATAAATAGCGATGAAAGTATTCGAATTGCAGAATATGGCACATCGAATATCGGGCGTATGAAACATATCTATCGCCACGGACTCTGGCATCGTTATGGACGCACCATGCAGGCTATTGCCGGTATACATTTTAATTACTCGGTGCCTGATGCCTTATGGTCAGCCTTACATCAAATACAAGCCAGCCCCTTACATCTTGAGCAATTCACCGCAGCCGGATATTTCGGATTGATTAGAAACTTCCAACGCATTGGCTGGTTGATTTTGTATTTATTTGGTGCCTCACCGGCGATTTGCAAAAGCTTTTTTAACAGCCGTCCCGAACTTAAGCAGCAATTTGACGAATTTGACAGCCATACCCTTTACCACCCGTATGCGACATCCTTGCGAATGAGTGATATTGGTTATAAAAGCAAAAACCAAGCAAATCTTTGCATCGACTACAATTCGCTCTCCGGCTATGTAAGTAGTCTTTGCAAAGCGATTAGCACACCTTATCCGGATTACCAAAAAATAGGGGTCGTCGTTGGACAAGAATACCGTCAACTCAATGACAATATTTTGCAAATTGAAAACGAATTTTACAGCACCATCCGCCCTAAGCAGATCACTGAATCCTGTGAAAAACCCACGGTAGCACTCAAACACCGAGGTGTTCGTTATATTGAAATGCGCTCATTAGATTTAGACGTATTTCAAGCACTAGGTATTGATGCCCATAAAGCTCGTTTTGTTGAAGCCTTATTACTAACCTGCTTATTGACAGATAGCCCAATGATTAGTGAACAAGATCACCTGATTCACAATGCCAATCAACTGGTCGTTGCTCATGAGGGAAGAAAGCCGGGCTTGCTACTCAACAAAAATCAGCAAATGATCCCGCTATCCGTCTGGGCAAACGAGATATTGGAGACTATGCGACCCGTTTGCGCCATTTTAGATAGCGCAGATCCCGATCAACCGTACAGCTTCGCACTTGAACAGCAGCAACAACTGATTGAAAACCCAGACTTAACCGCCTCTGCTCGACAATTAGCCTTCATGAACCAACAATCTCAGTCGTTTGCTAGTTTTGCCCATACAAAATCCACAGAACACGCAAATTATTTCAAACAAAATAAACTAGATTCGCTTAATACCTCACAGTTTACTGAAATGGCAAGCCAATCTCATGACAAACAACACGAAATAGAAGCCACACCCCAGCTTCCATTTGATGAGTTTCTAAACCGCTATTTTTCACAAACCTGCGACTAAGCCTATGCTTACTATTGATATCGAAGCCTTACAAACTGAACTGACCCATCAAAAACCACGTATTATTCTCACAAAAGCATTGGAATTGTTTGACAATATAGCCATTTCTTTCAGTGGTGCTGAGGATGTGGTGCTCATTGATATGGCGGTGAAAATCAAAAAAGACATCGCTGTTTTTTGTTTAGATACGGGGCGTCTGCATCCTGAAACCTATCGTTATATCGAAAAAATTCGCCAACATTATCAATTGGACATTGAACTATTAAGCCCGGATCGTCATTGTTTAGACGATTTTGTGAAGAGAAAAGGCTTATTTAGTTTTTATCAAGACGGTCATCATGAATGTTGCAGCTTGCGTAAAGTTGAGCCATTGGCACGCAAAATCGCTGGCCTAGAGGCGTGGATTACCGGACAACGAAAAGACCAAAGCTTGGACACCCGCCAACACATCCCCGAAGTTCAAGTCGATAGCACCTTCTCCACCGCTCAGCATCGCCTGCTAAAATTCAATCCGCTGCTCAACTGGAGCTCCGCACAAGTTTGGGATTATATTCATGTCTACGAAGTCCCTTATAACGAACTGCATAGCCGAGGCTTTGTTAGCATAGGTTGCGAACCGTGCACCAAACCCATATTACCCAACCAACACGAAAGAGCGGGACGGTGGTGGTGGGAGGATGAAACCAAAAAAGAATGTGGACTCCACGCCAGCAATCTGCATTCATAAAAATCAGCGCGTATCGTAGGCATCATCCCCATCGATTTGCCATATGCGAATGATCTAGGACATCTATAATGCACTACGCTTTTAAATATTAAAATGACTCAAGGATACAGACAATTCGCGTGTTTGATCTTCAAGCGATTCTGCGGCAGCGGCGGCTTGTTCAACTAATGCCGCATTCTGTTGTGTTGCATCATCCATTTGTCTAATGGCTTGATTGACTTGACTAATTCCCATAGATTGTTCAGCAGATGCGCTGGTAATTTCAACAATAATGGCTTTGACATGGCTAATTGCCCGCACAATTTCATCCATTGTCTGTCCAGCGGTAAAAACCAATTGACTGCCGGTGTTCACTTTATCAACTGAATCATTAATTAAATTATTAATCTCGCCGGCTGCATTACCGGCTCGTTGAGCTAAATGACGCACTTCGGTCGCAACAACAGCAAAGCCTTTGCCTTGTTCACCGGCGCGGGCGGCTTCAATGGCTGCATTTAGAGCTAAGATATTGGTTTGAAATGCAATTTCATCTATAACGGAAATAATGTCTACAATTCGTTGCGATGATTGATTAATATCATCCATAGTGTTTACTACTGAATTGACCGCTTTAGATCCGCGTGTTGCAATGCTCACCGCTTGTTCAGACAATTCATTAACCCGCAAGGCATGGGAATTATTTTGTTGGACGGTAGATGTTAGCTCTTGCATACTCGCTGTCGTTTGTTCTAGGCTCGCCGCTTGTTCTTCGGTGCGATGAGATAAATTATTATTGCCAGCGGCAATTTCTTTAGCAGCGCTATTGATCAGCGTTGCAGCCTCATGCACTTGACTAATCAACTGTTTTAAATTCTTTGCAGTATGGTTAATACCTGTTGTGACTTTACCAAAGATGCCAGGGTAATTTTGCTGTATCGATTGCGTTAAATCGCCTTCCGCCAGTGCTTCAGCAACTCGAACAATATCATTTAAACTTTCTAAAGCATCGACGGTTAAGTTGATATTATCTTTTAATACTGCCAATTCTCCCTGTCCTTCAACGGTAACACGTCGAGAGATATCACCGGAGGCAATACACGCCATAACGTGACCAATATCACTAAACATAGCCTGCATAGCGGCTTCTGCGTTATTGACATTATCTATTGCCTGTTTAAATTCGCCTTTACAGCGAATAGTGATACGTTTTGAAAAATTACCATTGCGTAGGGCTTGCATGGCTTGATTTAGCGCAGTGATAGTCTGAGTTAATTCATCAACCGTTGAATTGACATTCTCTTTTAAACGCTTTAGGTCGCCGTTGACATTCACTTCAACACGAACTTGGAAATTACCATTTTCAAGAGCGCTCATAACCGAATTAGTTTCTTGTAATGCCGTTTGTAGTGTCGCAATCATATTGCTAAATGCTTGTGCGGTTTGTCCAATTTCATCGCGTGACTGATAATCGATTGTTTTAGAAAAATCTCCGGTTTTATCAACTTCAACAATAGCATCTCTTATCAGTGAGAGTGGGTTAGTAATGGTTTTGGTAATTAAACGAACAAGAATAAAAGTGATAATAAATACAATGAGGGTACTCAAAATATTGCCGATTAATGCGGTGAGTGCGGTGGCTTGGATTGTTTTAGCACTGTATTGTAAGTCAGTGATTAAACGATCTTCAACTATTTTCATAGCATTAATACGCAAGGTTGCCATATCAAACCAATAGCTACTCTCTATTCCTAATGGCGTGTCTAGTGGTGATTGAAAAACGTATTTACGTAATCTATCGACCTCATCAATCGCATTTCCTGTTACGGTATTAGTGTGGAAAGCCATTTGATCAGGCTTTGTAATTTGAACAAATTGATTCAAGCTCGCATTATATTCGCCAAAATTGACTGATATTTTTAATAAGTGCGCCAAATCCAATTTATTGATTGCAAAAACACCTGAAATAAGCGCACGTTCACGACCTGCACGTTCTTTCATATTTAGATAGGCCAAATAAATATTAGCCCCACGCATAATTTCATCGTCTTTAACTTGCTTGCCTGTATCATTTGATAATTCAAGTAATGATTGAATTATTTCCGTATATTGGCTTGCAGCCACTAAGCCATCAATTGCGAATTCATCTGCTTGTTTGCGTAATGCTTTGAGTTTGCTTAATTGTGTAAGAGAGTTTTTAAATGTATCTTTCCCTTTTGCAATACGGCTATTGATATCATTTGTTAATAATTGAAGTGTTTTATCACTTTCAAGTCGCAGTTCTGGAAGCTTATCTGCCATTTTTGCGCCATGGCTACTAATAAAACCGACCGTTGTACCGCGTTCCTTTTGTAACTGGTGAATAGTTGCGCCAATTTCAGATACAAAATAGCTATCTTGAATTAATGCTTTTGACGTTGAATAGCGCGTCAATTTATCAATAAGCATGAGTGAACTAAAAATAACAATACCTAACATGGGTAAAAATAACATGAGAAGCAATTTACTTTTAATCGGTATATTTTTAATGGCCATTGTATTACCTTAATATATTTTATATTGCAATGCTAATAGGATATTATTAGCTTAAAATAGAACATCAATCCTGAAGCCTGATTTGAGAAGGCATATTTGCCAATAAATCAATATGAAATGCTAAGGCATCTGGTTTATGTAAGAGTCCCTCTTCACCTGAGGCATTGGGATTTAATTGTCTTTTCTCAATAAAATCGACCATTCGGCGACTATTATAGATCAGCAAAACACGATGGCCGTGATTGCTGTGATAAATTTGATAGGCCACATTTATTTCTTCAAAGCACGGGTTTCGGTTTAACCACGCATCAAGCTGCGTATTGTCCCCTTCTGTCAGTAAGCGTAGAACCGAATCGGCATGGTTGTAAATCAATGATTTTAAATAATCTAGCAACAAACCGGCTAATTGATGCCGTTGTAATGCGCGTACCTCATCATCGGAAAAATCAAAACTCTCAGCAACCAAATAATGTTTATTACGTTCACCATCATTGGCAAACAACGATATTTTTGCCAAATCGGCGTGTTGTAACGCTTCTAAAAAAGACAGTGGCGCACGAATATGTTTATCGACCGTCACAACCCAAGGCAGCGCACGGCTGGTTCTAATAAAGCGCTCTTGTACACTTTTAATCACGGCAGAGCGAGGTAATTCATCATCACGACCTTGCGGTTTAACAAGAAACGCATCAATTGCGGTGATTTGGGTATGAAAACCTGCTGAGTTAAATTCGGAAATAATATCAGCATAACGCGGCTTATAAGGAATGCCCGTGCCGTCATACAACAGATTAATCCGCAACATACGGGCATGGCGTGATACCAATCCGCGTAAACGATTGGCAAACGGTTCGACAAAAACATAATCGTCACTGTGATGACTAGCGGCGGTTAATACGCTGTATAAATCACTGAGCTTGCGAAATTCGTCCAGTGAAGCAATGACGAAGTTTTCATGGCATTGCGCCATCGCAATTTCTTCGACGGCGGTTTTTCCTGAGCCCGCTCCGCCCATACTCATAAAGAGTTTGGGATAGGCATCAGCGATTTTTCCTTCAAAAATACGCTCTTTTGAGTCTTCAAGCTTTTGGGTGATCTTGACCAATCGCTCATAGGCAATCTCAACGCCACGCCGCAACCGCTCATCATTGCCAGCATTATGTAGTAGTTGATTTTTTAGTGCGAGATTAGCCGTTAAATCAAACACTATCGCCGATTCTCCGAGACATTGTTTAATTAATTGCAGCAATTCGGTATGGCCCGGAGCGCGTAGACCAGTCAGAATGTTCACATCCAGACAAAACAGCGGTGCGATGCCTTGCTCAGTGATGTGAATGCCATCACAACTACGCTGCTGACGCAGATGCTCTGTTCCGGGCAGATAGCCAATAACGGTTTTAGAAAGCTCAGGGGGATAGTCGGCAAATTGTTTACCCGGTAAAAATAAGTCTTCTCGAATACTGGCAAGTGGGACTAAGCCGCCGTTGACGGTAACCAAACAGGCTACGCCCTCTGGTGTCTCATGAAATAAAAACGGAATGCCTTGCACAAAGCGTTTATGTTCTGGCCATTTTCCATAGGCATTGGGCTGATTTTGTAAATTTACGCGGCGAGTCGGATCCAGTGCATGTTCAAAAGCTAGCGTAATCGTTGCTAAATCGCTTTCAGGATCATGTAATCCTTTACAGTCTTGAGCCGTTAAACGCCGATAATCAATACCTTGAGGATAAACACTATTAAATGCCGGCAAATTGCTCAACACGACCATAAAGAAATCCAGACAAATGCGATTGCCATAACTGAACGGTCTGACTAAACGCATTTTTTGATAAAACACGCTTAAACGCTCGGCGATATTGGCGGTGTACATCACAAAGCCATTATTATCAAAAATAGCCGTATCTTCATTATCTTCATCATCTAGCACTAAACGCTCAATTACTAAGCGAAACTGTTTACGCTTGTTAGCTTCCAGCATTGTGCCGGGGCGATGGTTGACGGTTGCTTGTTCTTTCCAATCATAAAAGAGTTCCCGATGAATACGCGAGAATAGCTCGGTCAAATAAGTCACTCGTTTGGCTTGATCGTGGGATACGGTATTTTCTATTTCTCGCTGTAAGGTGCTTTGCATAACGCAGCCTCGGGCAATGGCCAAAGCGGTACGCAATTTTTTAAGGTGGTCGTAACGGGAGAGCGTGTGCGTAGAAGGAGTATTCACTGCGGCCTTTAAATTTGGATTGAGAAAAACGTAACTAGACGGTCAAACTATATCAGTTTGGCTAAGCTTAATAAATGTAGAAAAACATCAAACGACAATAAGATTTTTTGTCGACAAACAACCTTAATAATGCCGAGTCTATTTGGTTAGCATGAAAAAAGCTGGTAGCATTCACCTTTCTCAAAAATCTACCCATAGGTTTACCAATGAATACTGACGATATTGCTAAAGTTAAAAATTACTTACTCAATTTACAAGACCACATTTGCGCTAGTTTGGAAGGCGAAGAACCCACCGCACGGTTTGTTGAAGATTTATGGGAGCGCTCAGAAGGCGGTGGTGGTCGTACTCGTGTTTTAGCCAATGGCGAGGTATTTGAACAAGGCGGAGTTAATTTTTCGTCGGTATCAGGAATTAGTCTGCCGCCTTCGGCAACGGCTAAACGACCTGAAATTGCTAATCGTCAATTTCATGCAATGGGCGTGTCATTAGTGATTCATCCAAGAAATCCCTACGTGCCAACCTCACATGCGAATGTACGCTTTTTAATTGCTGAAAAAGCCGGTGAGCCGACAGTCTGGTGGTTTGGTGGTGGTTTTGATTTAACGCCGTTTTATCCATTCCAAGAAGATGTGTTAGCTTGGCATCAAACGGCTAAAGCGGCTTGCGAGCCGTTTGGTGATGAGGTGTATGGTAACTTCAAAAAATGGTGTGATGAGTATTTTTTCTTAACCCATCGCAACGAAACACGAGGTGTCGGTGGTTTGTTTTTTGATGATTTAAACGAGTGGGAATTTGATAAATGTTTTGCCTTTATGCAAAGCGTCGGTGACCATTACACCAAAGCCTATTTACCCATTGTGCAACAACGTAAGAACACACCGTATGGCGAGCGTGAGCGTAATTTTCAACTCTATCGCCGTGGACGTTATGTTGAATTTAATCTGGTTTACGATCGCGGCACTTTATTTGGCTTGCAATCCGGTGGTCGAACCGAATCCATTATGATGTCAATGCCGCCCGTTGCCCATTGGCAATATAATTGGCAACCAGAGTCTGGCAGCCCCGAGGCGGTTTTATATGAACATTATCTAAAACCACAAGATTGGTTGGCAGCAGCGCCTAAATAACGACTTTGCGTTTTTTATTAATCGTCATTCTTATGCTGACGGGTTGTGCAACACCCGCTCAGCATTATGCAAACGAAGCCATTAAGCTGGGCTTAACCGAAGCGACGGTCACCACGCCAACGTTCCAGCATCGTTTATACCTCAATGCCTTAGCACAAACACCGAGTTTACCCGCTAGAGACTTACATGTTTATTTAGATGGTGATGGTACGCCCTGGGAACAAGAGCGTTGGCCTGCGGATGATCCTACCGCAAGAAATCCGATGCTATTACGATTGATGGCAATGGATAATTCCCCGGCTATTTTACTGGGTCGTCCTTGTTATCATGGTTTAAGCCATTCGTTAGGTTGCGAAGGCCGTTTATGGACATCAAAACGCTATGCGCGAGACATTGTTGACAGCATGGCGGCAGCTTTAAAAAGCTGGCTACAAACCCATCCTTTTAACCATCTGGTTTTGATAGGGCATAGTGGTGGTGGCACATTAGCCACATTGATGGTTGAGCAAATCGCAGAAGTACAAACGGTGGTGACCTTAGCGGCTAATTTGGATGTCGCGGCTTGGTGTCGATTTCATGATGCCGAGCCTTTGTTAGATTCGCTAAACCCAATGACTGAAAAACCACTGGCTTCACACATTAAACAATTTCATTTAGCGGGTGCGCGAGATGAGGTTGTTCCTGCTCGCATTATTGAATCGTACGCTAAACGACAGCCCGATGCCGTGTACATGAGATTTTTGGAGTTTGACCATCACTGTTGTTGGGAAACGATTTGGCAAAACAGTTTACATTTGTTTTGAAGAAGACTAATAGCAGCAATTCTCCTTATTTACGTTGAATGTCCTAATGATAATGGCTGCCCTAAAAACTGCATGAACAAGTGCAATTCAATAATGCTACAATTTATCGGACAACCCCTATAAGGTAAATCATCGTGACCAAACCGCTGCTATGTCGAATTTAATCAAATCATCAACGCCTCGTAACATTTGGCTTGGTTATCTGCTAACCATAATGCTGGTCGGTGGTGTGCTTATCTATGAACGACACCAAGCACATAACGCTGTTTTTAATAATGAGCAGCAACATTTGCAGCAACAAGCACAAATGATCGGTAAAAATCTCAGTTTGCGTTTGCAAACCACGAGTAACGCCCTAGATTCCATTCGTAATACGCTCCACGATACGACGGATAATACGGCTCTAAATGAGCACTTGCAATCATTGTCAGCCGCCATGATTGGAGTACAGTCGTTTTTAATTGTGAATCGCAACGGCGATGTCATTGCCAGCAACCACGCCAAATTGATTGGCAAAAACTTTAAAAATGCCGAACGTTACCAAACCATCCTAAAAGGCAGTAACCCAGCGGTGTTGTATATTTCGACGCCGTTTAAAACCCCATTAGGCATTTGGGCATTTGGCGTGGGTAAAATGATTCCCGATGCCGAGAATCATTTTAATGGCTATGTGTTAGCGATTCTTGATCCTGATTATTTTAGTTTATTGGTGGAATCAGTCTTGTACGCGCCAGATATGCGTGTTGATCTCATCCATGGTGACGGTCAAATCGTTTTTAGCTCGCATGATAAGATGCTTAGCAATGAGACAAGCTTAAGTCCAACTCAATTGACTCTATTCCATACGTTTTTGAACGGCGATCCGCTACAATCGTTCTATGAAAACGAGCCAAACACCGATCGAATGGTACGTTTACTGGTTTTTCATTCCATTTACCCCGCTTTTTCCAAGGCAGACAAACCCTTAGTCGTTAAAATTAGTCGTGATATTTCACCTATTTTGAGCGTATGGCAAAATGAAACAAAACTACGGCTCGTGGCTTTTAGCATAGTGACTATCTTGCTTGGCGTGGTTTTAGGTCTTCATTTTCGTCGTTTAAAATTGCAGACCGCTCATTTGAATGAAATGAATCAATCGATTCTGTTACTAAAGGATCAAAAGCAATTTGCTCTCGCAACGATGGATGCTATTTCCGCACATCTTTGCGTACTCGATAAAACCGGAGTGATCATTGCCGTAAATACAGCCTGGATCAACTTCTATAACGCCAATTCACAGGAGCGCAGCTTAGCAAATTATGGTGTCGGTATTAACTATCTCGATTGTTGCCATACCCCTGATTCAAGAGACACAGAGATAAGCGAGGCCTGTAAAGGCATTCAATCGGTTATCCGAGGTGATAGTCAACGCTTTAGTTTTGAATACCCGTGTCAAACCCCTATGCAACTCTACTGGTTCAACATGATCGTAACGCCTTTTAGCGGTGACAGCGGCCATGTGGTAGTTGCCCATGAAAATATTACTGAGCGCAAGCTGGCTGAAGAGCAACTGCGGCATAATGAAGCCAGACTCCGTTTAACTACCGATGCTGCCGATGCGGGAATATGGTATTGGGATGTCATTGACAATACCTTGGAATGGTCAACACGCTGTAAACAACATTTAGCTTTAGCCTTAGACGAAACCCCTACTTTGCAGCATTTTTTCGATACGATGCACCCCGATGATCGAGAAAAAGTGAATCAATCGTTAAACCAATCCTTGTTAGATTATCAAGACTATCAGGCAGAATATCGCATTATTCATCCGGATGGCTCTACACATTGGATTGAAGCACTGGGTCGGATGTATCTCAATGCAAAGGGCGTACCCGAAGGAATAGGCGGTATTACGCTGGATATTTCCGCACGTAAGCAGGCAGAGAAAAACCTGCATGACAGCGAGCGTCGTTTCCGTGATTTATTTGAGCATTTACCCATTGCCTATCAGTCGCTAGATATTAATGGCTGTTGGCTGGATGCTAATCAAAAAATGGCCGACTTGCTTGGTTTTGAATCGCCCTCGCAATTACTCGGTCAATATTTTGATGAATTTTGGGATGATGACATTCGCGATACCTTCGATGCCGCATTTGATCAGTTCAAAGTTTCTCACCGTGTTGAAGGCGAATTAATCTTACATAAACGTGATGGCACACCCTTTTCAGCACTGATTTTTGGACGTATTCAACGCGATGATCACGGACATTTTCTACATACCCACTGCATTGTTATTGATATCTCTGAACGCAGAGAAATGGAACAAAAATTACGGCAATTCAATATCGAACTAGAAGAAACGGTACAACGACGTACCGCGCAATTGGTTGCCGCAAATGCCGCTAAAAGCGAGTTTCTCGCCAATATGAGCCATGAAATCCGCTCTCCAATGAACGCCGTGATTGGCTTATCCAATTTGCTGTTGGACTCTGACTTGACCGCACACCAACGTGATTACATTAATCGTATTCATTTGGCGGGCACGGCCTTACTGGGCGTACTGAACGATATTCTGGATTATTCAAAAATTGAATCGGGGCATTTGCAGCTTGAACACATTCCGCTGAGTATTCGTGAGGTACTCAATAAATGCCATGCCTTATTTTCGATTCAGGCAGAAAATAAGAAACTCGACTTAAGTTTTGAGATTGCGCCTGAGGTGCCAGAACAACTACAAGGCGATCCGTTACGCTTATTACAAGTGCTCAATAATTTGGTGAGCAATGCCTTAAAATTCACCGAGCATGGCGGTGTTTCTATCCATGTGCAGTGTCAAGCTGATGAGGAACAGGCTGATGCGGTATTGCTTAAGGTGTTAGTTAAAGATACCGGCATTGGTTTATCGACGGCACAAATCGACCGCTTGTTTACCGCTTTTCAGCAAGCGGATACGTCAACCTCCCGCCACTATGGTGGCACTGGTTTGGGCTTAAGTATCAATAGGCGTCTGGTGGAACTTATGGGTGGCAAAATTGGCGTTGATAGCGCACCCAATCAAGGCAGTAGCTTTTGGTTTACCGCACGTTTAGGTCGGATAAATACAGCTGACAAGCCGCATATCTCAGCGGCTTCTGCTGATTATCAATACAGCACCCAGCTTGATCAGACGGCGTTAGATGTGCTGACTGCGAACATTCGTGGCGCCAAGGTGTTGGTTGTTGATGATAATGCCACCAATCTTTTAGTGGCTGAGCAAAACTTGCTTAAAATGCACTTAGTGGTCGAGACGGCAAGCAGCGGATCAGCAGCATTGCTTATAACTCAGCGAGAACGTTTTGATGCCATCTTGTTAGATTTACAAATGCCTGATATGGATGGTTTTGAGACTGCGCGTGCAATACGCGACCAAGAAATGACAGCCGGAAAAAATGACAATCCCGTTCCCATTATTGCCCTATCGGCAGCCGCTATGGAAGCCGATCAACAAGAGAGCTTTGCGGCCGGTATGGTTGATCATCTTAGCAAACCCTTTAACCCAATGCAGTTAGTGCAAACCTTGGTTAAATGGATTCCTAAACGTCACACTGAAACTTTACCCGAACATGCCGCTCCGATTATCTCTCCTAGCACCGCTCAAGCTGTTGAAATCAAACCATTGTTGGATTTAAAGTGTGCTGCACAGTACCTAGGTGGCGATCAAGCCTTATTACAAAAGGTTCTGAAGGGTTTTTATGAGGATTTTTCCACAGCACCCGAGCAATTGCAGCACGCCTTAAATATCAACGCGCTAAAAGAAGTGCATCGATTAGTGCATACAATTAAAGGACTTGCGCCAATGATTGGTGCTAGCGAATTATATGACGTGGCAGAGGCATTTGAAATCGCCTTATTAAGACAAGAAATCGGTTTGCAAGCCGCTTTTAGTGCTGAATTGGTTCGAGTGCTGACTATTCTGGAAAATCACTACCAACCTTCCTCGCCCCAAATGCCACAATCGACCGATAACCCCATTGAGGTCGATGTCTTATTACCTAAATTACAAGCCTTGGGTTTGTGTTTGGCGCACAACAACAATAGTTCTCGTAAACTCTCTCTGGAATGTGAAGCCCTTGTCGTCGGTACGTGTTTGCAAGCCGATTATGCAATCATTGCTCATGCCATTAAGCATTTTGAATTTGAGCAAGCTTATGAAAACTTGCAAACTCTGATTCAACAAGAACCGTGGACGGTGTAAATATGACTTTTCCCACTGACTCACCCGCTAAAATTTTAGTGGTTGATGACACACCATTAAACATTGAAATATTAGCGGATATTCTGGAAAGTAATTACGACTTAACCATTGCCACTAGCGGACAACGCGCTTTGTCGTTATTAAATGAGGGTTATCAACCCAATCTGATTTTGCTCGATGTCATGATGCCTGTTATGGATGGTTATGACGTCTGTTGTGTACTTAAACAAAATGTCAGTACACAGCATATTCCCGTGATTTTTATCACCTCGAATTCCGATTCGGATAATGAAACTAAAGCCTTGTCTTCCGGCGCAGTCGATTTTATTCATAAACCAATCAATGCAACGGTACTACGCGCCCGTGTCCAGCTGCATTTGGAAATGGAGCGGCGCAATACCGCTTTACAGCAAAAATTTTTTGAAATAAACGAGGCGCAAAGTCAATTGCAGGTGTTATCAACTGCGATTGAGCAAAGCCCGGTTTCTATTTTAATTTGCACGACTGACGGTGCGATCCAGTATGTTAATCCGTATTTTAGTAAAGAAACGGGCTATACCACTGAGGAAGTCATTGGGCTAAATCCCAGAATTTTAAAATCAGGCTTAACCGTCCCCGCAACGTTTTCAATGATGTGGGAGTATCTGACACATGGCGAACCTTGGTCGGGTGAAATTATCAATCGTCGTAAAAGCGGTGAAGTTTTTTGGCAAGAACTTCATATTGCTCCGGTTAAGGATGCGGAAGATAAAATCACGCATTATGTTGCCGCCATGCTCGATATTACTGAACGCAAGCAAGCCCATGAGCGGCTGGATTTTTTGGCGCATCATGATGTTTTAACGGGTCTACCCAATCGAACCTTGTTTTTTGATCGTATCCAACAGGGCATGGTTCAAATGAAACGGGACACGGGTCAATTAGCCTTGCTGTTTATCGATTTGGATAAATTTAAACCGATTAACGACCAATACGGACATGCAATTGGGGATGAGGTTTTGCTGGAAGCCGCGCAACGAATGAAAACCTGTGTGCGAAAATCAGATACGGTAGGTCGTATTGGCGGCGACGAGTTTGTCGTGTTGCTTTTAGATGTCAAATCAGTAGTCAATGCCACGAATAGGGCTGAAAAATTTCGGGAAGTTTTGTTTCAGCCCTTTATGGTAAATGATAAAAGTTTGTTTATCTCCGCAAGTATTGGTGTTGCACTCTTTCCTGAACATGCCCTAACAAGAAATGAATTAGCCAAACATGCCGATTATGCGATGTATTACTCCAAACAACACGGCGGTAATCAGGTCAACGTTTATCATCCTTCTATGTCGGAGCATCATTAACCGCCAATGTGCTTCACTTAATCAGCGGATTTAAAAACTGGAGGGTATTCCGGTATACGCCCAATAAGCGCGAAAGCCCGCCAGAATGGATAAGGTTAAAAAAATTACGCCACTGATTTTGTGTAAACGCTGTACCAGATGCGGCATGTGTTGCAAAGTTCGTCCGAGTAAAACGCCTAACGCCGACGTAGTGACCAAGGCACCGGTCGCACCCACCCAAACACCTAGCGGTAGTGAGGCGCTACTTAACGCTACAACCGCTAGTTGGGTTTTATCACCAAATTCAGCAACGGTTATGAGTAAGAAGGTGGTAAAAAATATGCCGTGTCCACTTTTTTCATTGAGTGTTTCTTCGTCGTCGATGCCAGTTAACAAGGCTTGTATGCCAAACACCGCAAACAACAACGCAACACTACTGGCGACAACATAATCCGGTAGCCAACTGGCAATCGCGACGCCAAACACAACAGCTAAGGTATTTAATAGCGCGAAAGCGGCAATCGCCCCGAATAAAACCGGCAGCGGCTTATGTTTGGTTGCCAAGGTCATACACACCAATTGGCTTTTATCGCCCATTTCAGCGGCTACGATGAGTGCAAAACTGGTCGCGCCGGTGGTTGATAAGTCTGCCCAGTGCAAGTCGTTCCAACTGGGAATGCGTGCTAACTCATGAGTGATGACACTCAGCAAAGCTGAAAAATAATCCATGGGTGATTGATGCTATAAGGGGTTGTGGTTATTCGTAGTATAGTCGCGTAGGGTGTATTAGCGATAGCGTAATACACCGGATGTGAGTGACCCATGCGGCGCAATACGACTTGCGTCTTACTGTTTACTGTGCTTACCCTAATGAGAATTGCTGAAATCAAACAGAGTCTAAATAATTACCAAGCTTTTTACAGTATAATTACTCTGATTTATAACTTTGACCCTCGTTTTTTAAACATGAATATCCAATCTAATAAAAGCTTTAACACCAATCTAATCGCCGTTGTCATTATCCTAATTGGCTATCTCACCGGCTGGACACTGCTTAAGTCCATTGGTTATTTTGCACTATCGGGCGCACTGACTAACTGGCTGGCTATCCACATGCTATTTGAAAAAGTCCCTTATTTATATGGCTCTGGCGTCATTCCTGAACGTTTTGAAGAATTTAAGTCATCGATCAAACGGTTGATGATGGAGCAATTTTTCACCGAGCAAAATATCGGTCAATTTATCCACGACGAAGAACGTCAAGGCGGTAAGTTACTTAATTTGACTCCGTTATTAGATGCCGTGGATTATGAAAAAATTTATCAAAATCTCGTTACCGCCATCATGGAATCCTCATTTGGTAGCATGTTGCAAATGATGGGTGGCGCAGAAGCGTTAGCCCCGTTGCAAGAACCCCTAACGCTTAAATTACGCGATACATTGGCAGAAATGGTAACCACAGAAGGTTTTAAAAACGCGCTTCAAGAGGGTTTAGACGTACACAAAATCAGCGATGACATTATTGTCAAAATTGAAACTGTCATTGATAAACGTCTCAGTGAATTAACCCCGCAAATGGTCAAAGAAATGGTACAAACGATTATCCACGAGCATTTAGGCTGGCTGGTTGTTTGGGGTGGAATTTTTGGTGGCTTGATGGGCGCATTGTTCGCTTTTGCCTGATGATGTCTCTCACACTTAACTTTGAAAGCGCGGGCAATCCCAATCATCCTGCGCTGATTATTTTGCACGGTTTTTTTGCCTCATCCAGAAACTGGCGACAAATTGCTGAAAAACTGGCTGAAAATTATCGGGTTTTGGTGCCAGATTTACGCAATCATGGCGCGTCGCCGCAGCATTCGGTGATGGATTATCCCAGCATGACGGCCGATTTAGTGCAGTTTATCGACCAACAACAGCTATCTCAGGTCAGCTTATTGGGTCATAGTATGGGCGGTAAATTAGCCATGTGGTTTGCCTTCCAACACCCCGCCCAACTAAACAAGCTAATTGTCGCCGATATTGCCCCCGTGACTTACCCACATAGTTTTGATCGGCTGATTAACGCCTTAAATGCACTGCCACTGGCTCAGCTGAGCAATCGCAAACAAGCCGAGTTATTACTTGCTGAAGCAATTCCTGAGCTAAGTTATCGTCAATTTCTATTGCAAAATCTTATACTGGAAAATGCTCAATACCGTTGGCGGATTAATTTAGATTTTTTTCGGGCGAATGCGTCCTCAATTGCAGGGTTTCCTGATACTTCTCAGCTATGCCCTTATGAGCAGCCTGCTTTATTTTTGGCCGGCGCAAATTCCAATTATGTGAGTGCAAACGATATAGCTGTGTTATTTCCACAGGCTATTTTCAGGCAAATTCCCGACGCTGGACATTGGCTGCATGTGCAACAACCCGCCGCATTTATCAGTCAAGTGCTTGATTTTTTAGATGCTCATTAATTTTACTTGGTGTTATAAAATCTTATGTCAACTCACGATACACAAGCTTTCATCCAGGCTACGCAAACTTGGCTTAAAACGGTCATTATTGAACATAGCATTTGTCCATTTGCTCACTCGGAATTTGAACGCGGTTCGATTCGCTTTGAAGTAGATGTTGATGACGACATTGAAACGTGCTTAATGAAACTCATCGATGAATGTGTATGCTTAGATCGTAATACTGAAATTGAAACCAGTTTGTTGATTTATGCCAAGGCATTCACTGATTTTGATGCCTATCTGGATTTTCTTGAGTTAGCAGAATCTTTACTCATTGAGCAAGGCTACGAAGGGGTTTACCAACTGGCCAGTTTTCATCCTGATTATTGCTTTGAAGGCGCGACGCGGGATGATGCGGCTAATTACACCAACCGATCACCTTATCCGATGCTTCATCTACTGAGAGAAGCAAGTTTGGAGGTAGCAATAAGCCATTATCCCAATCCAGAAGACATTCCTCAGCACAATATCGCTTTAACACGCCAACTGGGATTAGTAAAAATGCAGGCCTTGTTAGCGGCGTGTTATCACGCTTAATTTTGAAACTGCGGCACCTTTCTCAATAGTGGACTGAAGTACAATACGAGTAATATAACTATTTAACGTCTGAATGAGGTATTTATGTTAGAAATGATACGATTTAATCCCAGAATTTGGTTTTTGCTGGGTTTTCTAGGCTGTATGAGTTTATTGGCTATGGGCGCTTATTTCCAGTTTGTCGATGGACTTGAGCCCTGCCCTTTATGTATTTCCCAACGCATTGCTATTTTACTAACCGGCTTATGTTTTTTGATTGCCGCGCTGCATAATCCGCAAGCAGCCGGCATTAAAATTTACGCTATTCTGGGTGCGCTCATTGCACTTTGTGGTGGTGCCATTTCGACACGTCATGTTTGGTTGCAACACTTACCCCCCGATCAAGTCCCTGAATGCGGCCCAGGTTTAGAGTATGTCTTTCAAAATTTCCCTTTATCCGCAACGATTAAGCTACTGCTTAGCGGGACAGGCGATTGTGCAGAAATCAACTGGACACTATTAGGTTTTAGTATGCCGGCTTGGACATTATTGGCATTTTTAATGTTGGCTAGTTTGAGCGTGTTACAAATCTGGAATACGAAGCAATAGAACGGGCAATGCCGACCCGTCATTGGTACGATTTTCGTTAATCATTTCGCTTTTTTAAACTGAGGCAAGCCGCCATAAGGCATTTGCCTCATTTATTTTATAAAAATACGCCATATCACCCATTTTTTTGTTAATACTTTCTTTTTATTTTCATAACTACATGTAATTTAAAATAATTATTTTTTGGTCTAATTCCTGCAATGATTGTAGTGCAGTTTTATGTAGCTGCGCTTTGCATTAAAACTTATCTCTCTT
The DNA here is from genome assembly GCA_903945375.1 of uncultured Methylococcaceae bacterium. GTDB lineage: Bacteria > Pseudomonadota > Gammaproteobacteria > Methylococcales > Methylomonadaceae > Methylovulum. The sequence goes on from CAJAVP010000100.1 coordinate 135,577, forward strand.
CCCCCTGAGATTGAGTTGAGCATTCTTAAATTTAGAAACTTTATTTAGAGGAAACCACTCGATGAAAAACAGCAACAACAAAAATGTTCTTTTGATTGCTTTATTAACCGCCGGATTATTCGGTGCGGCTTCAAGCCAAGCTGCCACTATCCCTGCCAACATCTTCGATTTCACTGCCGATGCGACGACTGCAACATTATCAGTTAAAGCAAAAGGTTGGCGAGATCCTGCGTTTGGTGATATGGGTTGGACGCACAGCTCAGCTTGGGCTACATTCACCACCACTAAGAAAAATCAAATGGTCACCATTAAAATGACTGCTGCTGATGCCGGCATTCATCCAGGTATCACCGTTTGGTACCGTGGTGCAGACGATACCGTGGAGAACAAATATGTGGTTGATCATTTTTATCCACAAAATGCCAACTTCACAAAATTTGGTGTGACTGATGAAACAACTGGCGCAAAATTAGGCAATATCGTTATGCGCCATGTCACTCATGCATTTGATGTCGATGGAACAAAATCTATAAGAGGCATGGGCCCTGTAAAAGATAGCGTATCTGGCGAGTTAGTCATCAGCTTTAAAGCGCCACAAAAAGGTGACTATATGTTTACCGTTGGTGGTGTCAACCCTGATGCCAGCGTTGATTTAACAGTTGCTCATGATGTCGATGTTAGCGTAACGCTTGCGCCTTAAATCTTGAATAGGCTTGGATTTCCTTTCCAAGTCTCAAGTTTAATCAAAGCCGATTTTGCTGTGCTCAGTAAAATCGGCTTTGTCGTAAGAGCCATCAATCCAGTTGTCATTGACACAAATCAGCCACCTTTTAATCACTTTTTAACAGGTATTTTTATGAAAAAAATTCATTCGTTAACTTCACAGCCAGCCTTAAGCCGTGTGCTTAACGCGAATACCTGTGTCATTTTACTCACTGTCCTATTAACCGGAAAAGCAGCCGCACATGGCAACACTCCGCCGTCGTTACAAGGCGTAGCAATACCTGAAACGCCGGGTTTGCTGGATGGCACACAGCCGATTGTTACGGACAAAACAGCAGCCATTCAATTGGGCAAAGCCTTGTTTTGGGATATCAACGTAGGCAGTGATGGGATGGCGTGTGCATCTTGCCATTTTCATGCCGGTGTCGATGGTCGGTTTAAAAATCAATTAGCTCCAGGTAAATTTGATAGCAAAAACCCCAGCACCAGCCAATTTGGAAGTACCGCTTCCGGCAAACAGGGCGGCGTCAATTACGCGCTACATCGACGTGATTTCCCTTTATATCAACTCAGCAATCCGACCGATCGAGATTCTAAAGTTTTATTTAACACCGATGATATTGTTTCTTCTTCAGGTGTTTTTTCTGAGCGTTTCATCGGCTTAGACGATAAGCAACAAGACCAATGTGTCTCTAAACCCGATGCCATTTTTCATATAGGTGCATTAAACACGCGCCAAGTCCAACCCCGACAAGCTCCCAGCGTTATTAATGCTGCGTTTAATTATCGGAATTTTTGGGATGGGCGAGCCAATAATATTTTCAATGGCGTATCGCCATTTGGGGTGCGTGATACCCATGCCGGCATTTGGGTTGTCGGCACCGATGGCATCGTCAAAAAACAAACACTGCGTTTAGAAAACGCCTCATTAGCCTCACAAGCAGTCGCGCCCCCGACAAGTCCTTCTGAGATGTCTTGCGAACAGCGTAACCTCGCCGATGTCGGGCGCAAATTACTGCCTAAACGTCCCTTGCAAAATCAAGAAGTTCACAGTGACGATAGTCAGTTAGCTCAACTGCGTGATAGTTCAGGTATGGGGCTCAAACCTTCTTATGAGTCCTTAATCAAAACGGCTTTTGCGCCTCAATTCTGGTCTGGTGAAGGCGACTTTGGGCGGCCTGCGGACAGCACCGCGAGTGCATATACGCAAATAGAAGCCAATTTTCCTTTGTTCTTAGGTTTAGCGTTGCAGCTGTACCAACAAACACTCATCTCTGATCAAGCACCCTTCGACAGTCCGCGTCTTGCCGGCTATCCGGCTATACCTGAACAACTGAGCAAACAGCAACAACGCGGCTTAAAAGTTTTCTTAAATGGACATTGTTCAGAATGCCATAAAGGCCCTACCCTATCCTCTGCCGCGCATCCGGATGTTTACACTATTTCTGATGCTTTTTCAGCACCACGATTGGTCAATCGCAAAACGATTAATGGTTCATTTACCGGCAAAGGCGTAGCCCAAGGGCTGTTGGACGAAGGCTTCTTTAATACTAGCGTGACCCCCAGCAGTGCCGACCCGGGTGTCGGTGGTCTTGATCCGTTTGGTAATCCCCTATCGTTTAGTGAACAATATAGGCAATTACTCTTAGACGATAAACCCCTAGTCGATCCCGTAGCGGTCAATTCGTGTGATTTAGATAATCCTTTTGCTCAAGATTATTTAAAAAGCGAACTCATCCCCGATGCTCATATTACCGGCTCATGCCAGGATCGAGCGATTTACGCTAAAGTGCCGACCGTCGCTGCATTAATGGCAGAACTGGATAAAAAAAATGCAGGGCGTGCAATGGTTGCCGTGGATGGTGCATTTAAAGTGCCTTCATTGCGTAACATTGAATTGACCGGCCCTTACATGCACAATGGCAGTTTGTTGACCTTAGAGCAAGTCGTCGATTTCTATTTTCGTGGTGGCAATTTTAATAATCCACATCATTTTGCTACCTTAGTTTTTCCACAAAGCATCAGCAAACAAGAAAAAGCTGATTTAGTGGCATTTTTAAAATCATTGACGGATGAGCGAGTCCGCTGGGAACGCGCCCCATTTGACCATCCGCAACTTCGCGTACCACATGGTCATAAACTCAGTGCTGATCCGCAACATCCAGAATGGGCACAAGATTTATATCTCACTCTACCGGCAATCGGTAAAGCAGGTCGAGATGCGTCATTAGGCCCACTTAAAGCCTTCCAAAGTTATTTACAACCTTAACGCAATCCGTAGGGCGCAATAGACGATAGTCGTATTGCGCCGCATGGGTAAACTCACATCCGGCGTATTACGCTATCGCTAATACGCCCTACGCTTATGGAAATTTATTACATGCACTAAAAACTTTTCTAATGCCACGCCCTCATTTTGAAACTGCATTTATGATAAACTCCGCGCCTCAAATTCAGTTAATTTAAAAGTGAGGCGTGATTACCATATGAAGGCGCATTTATGATCCTATCAGTTACCAACACGCTATTGAGCGAGAATGTTAAATTGCTGAAAAGCGAAGTCTCCAAAACTGCCCTACAGGGCGTTTTGATTGCGATTGCTGCAATCATTATTGGAACCTGTTTCTCCAGCTTACTCATCACCGGTGAAATTTCCTTAGCCGGTATCGTGATTGTGCAAAAGCAAAATAGTGTACTTTGGGTTTTGGACTGCATTCCGTTTATCTTTGGATTTTGGGGGCAATACTCCAGTTCGATGATTGCTTATCAGGCAGGCGCATTAGTTTTTGAACAAACCGAAGATCTACGCAATAAGACTAACGACCTAGTTAAGCAAGCTAATTACATCAATACGCATGATTTGGTCACAGACTTACCTAATCGCAACTTATTCTATGACCGGGTGGCACGAGCCATTATCAGTGTAACTAACAATAGCCAACTATTGGCAATCTTATTGGTTGAAATTGAAAACTTTAAAGAAGTTTACGATACCTTAGGTCGCAATAGCAGTGATGTCATACTTAAACAACTTTCAACGCGACTCCAAGCAGTCAGCCCTGAGCAAGATTGCGTTGCCAAGATTGACGGTAATGTGTTCGGGATTTTGCTTACCAGCTTTACTGACATCAGTGAAATTGATCGACTCGCTCAAGCTATCCAATCGGCTTTAGAAAAACCGTTTATGGTTGAGCGTTTAGCATTCAGTGTTCATTCCAATGTTGGCATTGTGCATTTTCCTGAGCATGGCGATGATGTCGATGCTTTGGTTCAACGGGCTGGGGTCGCATTGGAATTAGCTCAAAGCGCCCATAAAGGTTACGCGTTTTATTCGCCTGAGCTGGATAAACACAGCACTAAACGTTTAACCTTAATGTCCGAATTGCGCCGAGCAATTGAGCGTAACGAGCTAGTTCTGTTTTATCAAGCCAAAATGACAATCAAAACAGGTAAACTGTATGGTGCAGAAGCTTTATTGCGTTGGCAACATCCCATTCATGGCTTGATTTCACCGGATGAATTTATAGAAATGGCAGAACGGACGCGATTGATTACTCAAGTCACACCCTGGGTGTTAAAACAATCCTTTCAAGATGCCGCGCAATGGCACAAACAGGGCAAAGATTTAAAAATATCCGTTAATTTATCCACAAAAGATCTACACGACCCCGAGCTACCGGATGTTATTACGGGAATTGCCGCCGCGACGGGAATTAAACCCGAATGGATTATGCTGGAAATCACCGAAAGCTCAGTCATGCGAGACCCTGAACACGCCCTAGAAATCATTAAACGCCTGCATAAAATAGGCTATCAATTCTCAATGGATGATTTTGGAACGGGTTATTCATCGCTGGCCTACTTGAAAAAAATGCCATTAACCGAACTTAAAATTGATCGTTCATTTGTCAGCGACATATTAAGCAGTGAAAATGATGCCGTGATTGTCAATGCAACCATTAACTTAGCGCATAACCTAGGTCTACAAGTGACTGCCGAAGGCGTGGAAAGCAAAGAAATTATAGATAAGCTGAGTGAATATGGCTGTGATATTGCTCAAGGGTATTATTTAAACAAACCGATGTCTTTTGAAAACTTTAATCAATGGTTAGCGGATCGACCTTAACCGCGTCACCTACCCATCTACCTATCACCCTTTGTTAAAACTCATGGTTTTTTATTCCCCTACTCGTCACCTTTTTTTTATCCTAAGCCTTTTTTTGATCACCTCAGGCTGTACCAAACAACCCGAGCTACAAAAATTTAGCGGCGCAACGCAAGGCACCACTTATCACGTTAGTTTTTGGTCTACACCACCGTTAAATACCCAAACGATTCAAAAATCGGTCGATGATGAACTAGCTCGCTTAGACACCTTATTATCCAATTACCGCCCTGACTCGGCTATTGAGCAACTGAATGCCACTCTCAGCAGCGACGTGCAAACCGTTAACGAAGAAATTATCTACTTAATCGAACAAGCCAAAATCGCCAGTTTGGCAAGTCAAGGTTGTTATGATTTAACCATTAAACCGCTGTTTGATTTATGGGGATTTAAGGATGAAAAATTATTCATACCGGATCAAACCCGTTTACAAGCCACACTGAAAGAAATCGGCTTTAACCAAATAGAAATTAGCGATTACAACCATTTACGCAAACTCAATCCCAAACTACGAATTGATTTATCATCGATTGCTCAAGGTTATAGTGTGGCACAAATTGCTAAACTGCTGGAGCAACAAGGCATCCATGACTACCTTGTCGAAATTGGTGGTGAACTGCAAACGCGCGGTATCAAACCCAATAAAGAAGCGTGGCGCGTTGCCTTAGAAAAGCCGCTGCCCGGTGAGCGAACCATGAATAAAATCATCACCATCAATCGCACTGAACCTTTAGCCATTATGACCGCCGGCACGTATCGTCATTATTTTGATGCTGATGGCAAGCGATACAGCCATATTCTTGATGCAAAATCAGGTAAACCGGTAGAGCATCAAACCGTTTCCGTTACCGTCTTACACAACGATCCAACACAAGCCGACGCTTGGGATACTGCCTTATTGTGTATGGGCAGAGCTGCGGGCATGGAAGCCGCCAATAAAGCGGGCATTGCTGCGTTATTTATTGAACAGCAAGGTGAGGCGTTTAATGAGTATCGCAGCACCGCCTTAGACGCACTGGATAGTGTATTAATCAAGTAGGCTAAACCCACACGCATGAATATATCCTTAGCCCCTCCCCTGCCCGATTGCCTTAATCTATTTGATAGCCGCGCCTTATTGCTCAACTTTTTTAGTCTGTCTGAGCAACAGGCGTTTTATTTACTCGATAATAATCAACAGGTCGTGTACTGGAGTGCCGGTATCGCACAACTATTAGGCTATCAACAAGCCGATGTCATTCATAAACGCTGTCCTTACGGACTAGAAATTATCCCGAGTGACACGCCAAGAGTCGAATCCGCCGTGCCTTTAATTGATGCCGATGGATTAACTAAGCATGTCAGTAAATCTACCTGCAACTTGCCTGATGTTACCGGCTCGTTTGCTGGCGGTTTAGGTCTATTGACACTTTGTCAGTCGCCCCATGAAGCCGCCAAAACTATCCGCAAGCTCGACGCAAAACAAAATTTTCACGGTATATTAAGTCGCTCACCCGCAATGCAAGCGGTTTTTCAAATCATTGAAAACGCTGCTGAAACCACTGCGACCGTGCTAGTCAGAGGAGAAAGTGGCGCGGGTAAAGAGCTGGTTGCTAAAGCCATTCATCGATTAAGTGCGCGTCATGATGCGCCTTTTTTAGCGATTAACTGTGCGGCATTGTCTGGCAATCTGCTAGAAAGTGAATTATTTGGACATGTCCGAGGTGCCTTTACGGGCGCATTAAAAGATCATAAAGGCTTATTTCAACGCGCTCATGGCGGCACCTTGTTTTTGGATGAGGTGGCAGAAATGCCTTTAGAATTGCAAGCTAAATTATTGCGTGTAATTCAAGAGAGAAATTACATCCCCGTTGGCGGCGACCGTTCAATTGCCGTCGACGTGCGTCTGGTTGCCGCAACCCACCGCTCGCTGCGAGAACAAGTCAAAAAAGGTGAATTTCGCGAAGACTTAATGTATCGCTTGCGAGTTGTTCCCCTCTTTATTCCGCCCTTAAGAGAACGTCGTGAAGACATTAGTTTATTGCTATGGCATTTTATTGATGTGCACAATGCTGAAAATTACCGTCGCATAGAGCAAATAGATCCTGCCGCTATGCAGGTTCTACTGGACTATGCGTGGCCGGGTAACGTTCGTGAATTACATAATGTGGTTGAATATGCGTTTGCCGTAGGGCGTGGCACGGTGTTGCAACTGCATGAATTACCACCAGAATTTAGAGAACTAAGCCATCAAGACGCGCATCTCCCCCCAGCAAAGCACTGGACTAAAGACCAAGAAAGCGCCGCAATCACCTCGGCCTTAGCCGAGTGTAACGGAAAAGTCACGCCCGCAGCGCATTTACTCGGCATGAGCCGCGCAACTTTTTGGCGTAAACGTAAACAATATGGTATTTGATTTATAGTGCGGTTATTCACAATCCCCAATGACATAACCTGTCGCTACGCCATGCTATGGTTTGACTTTAAACTAAGCTTAATGAGAAATCTCCAATGGCAAAACCGAAAGAACACGATAAAACCGCCGTCCGTCTTACTCAAATCCTACGAAAACTAAACCAAGGTGAAAAACTTGATCCCCGCCAATTAGCTGACGAGTTTCAGGTTACACTTCGCACCATCCAGCGCGATCTTCTCGAACGCTTTTCCTATTTGCCATTTCAAAAAGATAATAATCTGTTTTATCTGGAAGCCTACTATTTAGGCAAACTCAACACGCAAGATGTCGAACGCTTCGCCTGCCTGACCGGCATTAAAGACCTGTTTCCAACGCTAAAAAATGAATTTCTACGTGAACTATTTGATAGCCGAATATCTCAAGCCTATTTGGTCAAAGGTCACCATTACGAAGATTTATCCAGAAAAAGCCACGAGTTTAAGCAACTAGAACAAGCGATTTTGCAGCATCGATGGATTCAATTTATGTATAAAGAAAAATCCTACCGCTCTCAACCTTATAAACTCGTCAACCACAAAGCCATCTGGTATTTAGCTGCCGTCACGGATGAGCAGCTGAAAGCTTTTTCATTTAGCCAACTCCAGCGTGTTGTGATTGAGTGCGAAATTTTTACGCCAGATACCAAAATCCACAACACGATAGCTAATGAAGACAGCATTTGGTTCTCTGAAAACAAACGAGAAATTGTGCTCAAAGTGGACAGCTCGGTCGCGTATTATTTCCAGCGCCGAGACTTGCTGCCGAATCAACAAATAGATAAAACATTAGAAGATGGCAGTCTAATTGTTTCATCACGTATTGCACATGATCACCAGATATTGCCTCTTATCCGCTATTGGTTACCCAACATCGAAGTCATTAGCCCTAACGAAATGCGCTTAAACTTATTACAAGGATTACGTGAATACTTGGGAAAAGTTGATATAGGACAATAACTTTTCAAACCTCCCTGCCACAATAACCCGTCTTCTACACGCTTAGAGATAAGGGCGAACGATTAAGCACAGCCACTTATCTCGCCCTAAGTTATTAGCCTTAGAAGGCTTAAGCCTACAATGCCTCGCTTTATGTTTAGGAGAAGCAAATGGAACAATTAACTGATTTAAAAGCAATTTTACATTCCAAGCGGGCAAATATTTTCTATTTAGAGAAATGCCGCGTGATGCAAAAAGACGGTCGGGTGCTATACCTAACCGAAGCCAAAGACGAAAATTACTACTGGAACATTCCCATCGCCAATACCACAGTGATTATGCTGGGTACAGGCACCTCAATCACCCAAGCGGCTATGCGGATGTTAGCGAGTGCCGGTGTATTAGTAGGTTTTTGTGGTGGCGGTAGTACGCCGTTATTTTCGGGCAGCGAAATTGAATGGCTCACGCCACAAAGCGAATACCGCCCCACTGACTATGTGCAAGGCTGGCTTAGTTTCTGGTTTGATGAAAGCAAACGTCTTACTGTTGCAAAATCTTTCCAACAGGCGCGTATCAACTACCTAAAGCGCGTTTGGGAAAAAGATCGTGATCTAAAAGCTGAAAATTTTTTCACCGACGATCCCCAGCTCAGTAACGCCATAAACAACTACACTCAACAAGCCCCCGCTGCCAACAAAGTCGGGGAACTATTGCAAAAAGAAGCCCTACTCACCAAACAACTTTACCGTTACGCAGCCAAGACCACCCAGCTGGGTGATTTTGTTAGAACGCATGACGCCACTGACCTCGCCAACGGCTTTTTAAACCACGGTAACTATCTCGCCTACGGACTTGCAGCCACTACGCTCTGGGTGCTTGGCATACCGCACGGCTTTGCTGTCATGCACGGCAAAACTCGGCGAGGCGCATTAGTATTTGATGTGGCAGATTTAATTAAAGATGCCATTGTTCTACCGTGGGCCTTTATCAGCGCCAAAGAAAAAGTCACAGAACAAGAATTTCGCCAGCAACTTTTACAAAAATTCACCGAACACAAAGCCTTAGATTTCATGTTTGAACAGGTTAAACAACAAGCTCTACAACATTCTCCGTCCATGACTAGAAGTGCAACTGAGGAGCAGCCATCATGATGGTAACTTTTATCAGTCAATGCGAAAAAAAAGCCCTCAATCGAACACGCCGCGTCCTCGATGCTTTTGCCAATCGCATCGGTGACAACACCTGGCAAACCGTCATCACCGAAGACGGCCTGATCGCCGTTAAAACGCTATTACGCAAAACTGCAACCAAAAACACCGCAGTGGCTTGCCATTGGCAACGCTCACGTAGTCGGAGTGAATTGGTTTGGATTGTGGGGAATCGGCGATGTTTTAATGCCGTAGGGGTTGTGCCAGTCAATAGCACCAGAAAAAATTTCAGCCATCGCGAATGGGAAAAAGGTTGGCACGCCACCGAAATTATCGCCATCGCTTCGGCCATTGCGGGCTTATTCCATGATTTGGGCAAAGCCAACGACTTGTTTCAAGAAAAACTCAATCCAACCAAAAAAAGCCAAAATACTAAAAAATTTGAGCCTTATCGGCATGAATGGGTGTCTTTACGGCTTTTTCAGGCGTTTGTTGATAAAAATAGCGATCAAGAATGGCTTAAGCAATTGGCAAATGTTAACGATGATTTAGAAAACCAAGTTCTGCAAAAACTAGAAGTCGATCATCCTAACGCGGATGAATTTAACAACCCATTCGATACCTTACCAGCGTTCGCAAAATTAGTGGCTTGGTTGATAGTTTCACACCATCGCCTACCTGTTTATCCCAAACAAGGTGAAACAGAGCCCAAAATTGACCAGCCCAATACATGGCTTAACAATGATTTTGATGATTCTTGGAATTCGCTCAATAGCCGCAATCACGACTGGCAAGAAGACGCTTTAAAAGCCAATTGGACATTTACCCATCACACACCATTAATCAGCAAAACATGGCAGAACAAAGCTATTCAACTATCAAAACGCGCATTGATTTGCCAAGGTTTAATAGATATTGATTGGCTTAACCAGCCCTTTGTAATGCACTTGTCGCGTCTGGCCTTAATGCTTGCTGACCATCACTATTCTGGCAAAGAACCAGAACCTAAGTGGCAAGATGCCAATTATCTGGCTTTTGCCAATACCGATAAACAAAATAAACCCAAGCAAAAACTGGATGAACATAATGTTGGCGTAAGCCAACACGCCTTTGAGTTTATTTTAAAGCTAAGACGCTTACGTGAAGAATTACCAACACTTCCCCCCAATAAAACCTTAGCCAAAGGCCCTAAGGAAGACAAAGAACCTTGGCAAACCAAAGCCTACGAAGCTGCCAGACAGATTCAAAGCCAAGTTAATGAGCAAGGCTTTTTCGGCATCAATATGGCTTCGACAGGAAAAGGCAAAACCTTGGCGAATGCCAGAATTATGTATGGTTTAGCTGATGAATCTGAAGGCTGCCGTTTTAGTGTTGCCTTGGGTTTGCGGACATTGACCTTACAAACTGGCGAAGCCCTTGAAAAACGCTTGGAACTTGATAAAACCGAGATTGCCACGTTGATTGGTTCACAGGCTGTTTTACGACTGAACAAAATCAACCAAGGTAAACAAACGGATGATGAGCCATTAGCGATTCGCGGTAGTGAAAGCTTAGAAATAGATGTGGATGATGACGGTTTCGATGTCATTTACGGCATCGAGGTTTACGAAGGTCAATTAGAGAAATGGTTTGAAGACAAACCCAAAGCTAAAAAACTGTTACACGCGCCTATCTTGGTTAGCACCATTGACCACTTAACACCAGCGACTGAAGGCGTTCGAGGTGGCAGGCAAATTGTGCCCATGTTGCGCTTATTAACATCCGACTTAGTGTTAGATGAGCCGGACGAATTTGACTTAAACGATTTGCCCACATTAGCGCGTTTGGTGAATTGGGCAGGTATGCTGGGTGCAAAGGTATTGTTGTCTACCGCAACTATGCCGCCTGCGTTGGCTTATGCCCTGTTTGAAGCCTACCAAACAGGGCGAAAAGCATTTAATACCGCTACCAATCAAGCCAATGCACTAAAACCTGTTATCTGCGCTTGGTTTGATGAATTCGGCACACCCCAAACATCAGAACATGAGGGAATCCCAAGCTTTATCAAAGCGCATGATGAATTCATTCAAAAGCGCATTACCAATCTAGGGAAAGAAAAGTCAGTTTTGCGTAAAGCAAAATTACTGGAAATTGCCGCGACAACCGATTTACCGCCACTCAACGCCATGAGCGAGGTCATCCGGCAAAACCTACTAGCCTTACATCAAGACCATCACCAACAACACGCATCCGGAAAAAAAATCTCAATCGGCTTGGTACGCATCGCCAATATCAACCCTTTAGTGGCGATTGCTAGGCTGCTTTACCAAAATCCTGCGCCCGCAAATTACCGCATCCATTACTGCGTATACCACAGCCAATATCCATTGGCACAACGGGCGTTTATTGAAAACAAATTAGACCAAGCCCTTAACCGCAAAAACCCAGAAACCATCTGGGATTGCCCTGAAATTCAACACGCTTTAAGACATTATCCAGAGCAAAACCAACTTTTTGTAGTGTTGGCTACTTCGGTGGCAGAAGTGGGACGCGACCATGATTATGATTGGGCGATAGCCGAACCCAGTTCAATGCGTTCAATTATTCAAATAGCAGGACGGATACAACGGCATCGTAAGAAAACACCTGTAACCGAGAATTTATATATTCTGGCGAAAAACCATAAGGCTTTAAAAGGCAAAGAGATCGCCTATGAAAAACCAGGATTTGAGGCTAAAAACCGAAAACTAAGCAGTCACGATTTGGCCGAAATCCTTGATAACCAACAGTATGCAATACCGCTTGCCATACCTAGTATTTTTTGCCCGCCCATAAACAAAGAAAGCAAACAGCCACCGTATAAAAATTTAGTTGTTTTAGAACACATGGCATACCGTGAAATACTGCTAGGCGATAACGAACAAAAAAACAATGCCCGACTCTGGTGGAAAAATCAGGTTTCATGGTGCGCTGAAATTCAGCGCAAGCAACCTTTTAGGGCTTCATCCCCTGACCAAGCGTATTGCCTTTATCTTGCAGAAGAAGAGGGCGAACCTGTTTGGCAAATCAAAAACGATAAAGTTAATCCTATTGAATATGAAACTGTGTCGGACATTACGAATATTGATGTAACACCAGCCCAAGGCAATCAAGCTTGGTTGGTTTTCGATATTCACGACCAATATGGACATTTAGGGGGGCAGCTAGCAAAACCCTTGAAATATATCAGCTATTGTTTTGGCGAAATCCGTCTACCTGACTATGAAAATCAAATAAATCAATGGTATTACTCCCCTGCATTTGGGGTCTTTAAAGAAATTAGATAGGAGAGCTTAATGGAAAATACACAACAAGTAATTGAAGATTTTTTTAACGACAAAATTCAAGAATCAATTTCAACTGGCTATGAAGAAATTCTTAAGCCTATAAGGGATAAAAAAAAGAACCATAAGCACAAAGAATATTTAGAAAAATGTACAAAGGAAGCGGATGTTCTTGAGTCAAACCAATGGCTGCGTAAGAAACTCGATAAATTGTCGGCTTTCTGTGGCAGTGATGCAGAACTATTTAAATTAATTCAGAAGTCGATAGATTTATATCAAGAAACCTTAGACCCAAACGAATTAAAAACACATCTTGCTATGCAATTCAAAGCCTTAAAAAAGGAGATAAGCAAATCCCAATTGCCGGAACAAGACAAAAAGTCTTTTGAAAAAATTGAAACAGAGAAACTTCAATCAGATAAATTTAAGAAAAATAAACGGTTACTTGAAATATTGGCAGAGATTGATCCTGAAATCTCGATTGCAATGGGTGAAGCAAAAAAGCGTGCTCAAGAAAAATTTGAAAGGAATACATGGATTAACGAGGCCGCCCTAAAAGCGGGAGAAGTGAGTGTTGGCATGACCCATATTGCTAAACTGACCCATTCCAGCACGAGAGCATCAAATATAGACGCAACGGCATTTGACAAAAACGTTTCAAAAAATTTAGTTGTTACTGTGAATTGCTCAAAGGAGTTAAAGAAAGATTTTGCTTATTCCTCAGCCGCATACGCTCAGATTGCGGAGTTCTTACAGTTAACTGGCAAAGAAATATGTACAAATCCAACTGCGCTAAAACCCTACGCCCAAGACGATGTTCAAATAATCGAGTGGCAAGAACAATTTAACCAAGCCTTTAACGAAAAATCCAAATCCAGTCACATTTTGGCTAAGCAGGTCTATTTTCCGCTACTTCCAGAAAGCGGTTATCACCTATTAACGCCGCTGATTTCATCCAGTTTGGCGCAAGTGGTTGATGACCGAATTTGGGAGGCACGCCGAAAAGAAACGCCCGTTAATAAAGCTAGAGCAGATAAAACGTTCAGTACAGAAGTGGCTAGAATGTTCCTTGGAACCGCTGTATTAAAAATGACCCAAACCAACCACCAAAATGTTTCTAATTTGAATGGCAAGCGTTCTGGAAAATTGATTTTATTTCCCGCCATCCCGCCGCAATGGCAAACCCAAACCAAGCCGCCTATCCATTTAAAAACTATATTTAACAAACAGCTTGCCACCTATGTTATCAAGCAGCTTGCCACCCAAGACAAAGAACCACTGACAGAACTTAAGAATTTGTTGTTAGCCATTAAGTCCAATAAACTCAGCGTAAACCTACAGCGCAAGCAACTTATCCGTGAACACATTACTGATATTGCCGATGTGGTGTTCGATTACGTAGCCCAAATTCAAGGGCTTAAACAGCACATTGGTTGGTCGCAAGCATCGCAATTGCCAGCCCATCAACAATATTGGCTAGACCCATTAAGGCCGGATGAAGATTTTCAAACCGCTAAAGCCACGCTGGATTGGTCAAGCGATGTGGTTATCGACTTTTCGAAATGGATAAACCGACAAATCAAACACAAACAACTGACGTTAGGCACTGCGCACGAAAAACAATGGCAAAAATTATTTACGCCCTTACTGCGTGAATTTAACGCCCTTGCCGAAACCGATTTAGAAACCAGCACATTAGAGGAGCAAGCATGAGTAATGCCTACATCGTTTTTGAGCGCATCAGCGTCCAAGATGCTAATTGCATTGCTGGATTTACCTATGGCTTTCCGGCGATTACCCATTTTTTAGGTTTTGGTCATGCCTTGTCCAGAAAGCTATCAGTCAGCCAAAAATTGACATTGCAAGGTTGCGCGGTTATTTGCCATCAGCACCAAATACACGCCTACCAACCCAAAGGCTTCGGTGATTATGTGTTTGCCCAAAGTAAAAACCCACCAACAACCAGAGCCAAAGCTAAAGAAACGCCGCCTATTATCGAAGAGGGCAAAATGAATATGACGGTTTCTTTAGTCATGGCCTGCCCTGATTTAAATCTAAGCCGAACGGCTGAAATTAACGCCCTAAAACAAACGCTCCATGATTTAGCTCATCAGCATAGATTGGCAGGTGGCTCTATCGAAAAAATGGCTGCTGTTCATATACTCAATGTGGATGAACAAAAACTATTGAGAAAACTTAAACGCTTGCTGCTACCTGGATTTGTGCTGATGGATCGCGCCGATTTATTGGCTGACCATTACCACGCCTTAGAACAACAGCAAACCGATGTTGAGTTAATGGATGCTTGGCTAGACTTTTCTGCCCTTAAATACCAAGCCCAACCCAAACTTAAGGAAGGAGAACTTGAGCCAAACCATACCACTGAAGCCGAATGGCTACGCTTGGACAAACCCGCCAAAGGTTGGCTTGTTCCCATCACCAACGGTTACAAAGCGATAAGCCCCGTTTATCCGGCAGGTGAAGTAGCAAATACCCGTGATGCCACCTCGCCTGTTTGCTTTGTAGAGGCCGCTCATAGCATAGGCGAATGGCGCAGCTTGCACCGTATCCCAAAGGTTTCAGACATGCTCTGGCATTACCGACACGAACAAGATTGGTATTTATGCCAACAAGGCGAACAGCCTCAACCCGAACTCGTAGCGAATAAATTAGAAGATGCTGCCGATGATGATTTTGAAGATGATTTTTTAAGCTCACTTAACTAAGGAGAAACACAATGGCTACAACTAAAACAACTGCATTTAAACTGCCTTCAGTGCTGGCATTTAGCCGTAAACTTGAAGTTTCCGACGCGCTAATGAAATCGGGATTATGGTCAGACATCGACCAATCCGACACATGGCAACCGATTGCACTGCATGAAAAAAGAAACCGCGCCACCCATAGCCAATTTGGCGCAAAAGACGATGATAAATCAAAACCCAATCTTTCTTGGGGCGATGATGCCACCCTTCCGCATGATACCGATACCCTGCGAATCAGTTTCACTTTAAAAACATTGGGGCAGCTTGAAGAACCAATCGCCTGCAATAGTCCAGAGTTTGAAGAAAAAGTAAATCAAGTCGTAAAGGCTTACCGTACCGAATACCAATTCAAAGAACTGGCTACCCGCTATGCCAACAACATCGCCAATGGTCGGTTTTTATGGCGAAACCGTGTCGGTGCTGAATCGGTTTGTATCAGAGTAAAGCATGGTAAAGAAACGTGGTCATTCAATGCTTACGATTATTCGCTTAATGAATTTAGTTTGTCGACCAATGACAGTAATCATGCTTTCGCGCAACTGGTTGCTGTGATTCAAAACGGCTTACAAGGAGACGGCTTTGAATATTTAGAAATCACCGCATTCGCCAAACTCGGCTTAGGGCAACATGTTTGGCCTTCGCAAGAAATGGTACTCGGCATTCCAAAAGGCGAAAAAACAAAAATATTATTTAAATTAAATGATTGCGCTGCCATGCACTCGGAAAAAATCGGCAATGCCTTACGGACTATCGACACTTGGTACACAGACGACAGCAATCCAAAAGCCATTGCTGTTGAACCCTATGGTTCGGTTACATCACGGGGAGAAGCGCACCGTATTACAAATAATGGTTCAAAAAATGATTTTTATACCTTATTCCTGAAATGGCTCAAAGATGACGAAATTCCGGTTGAACAGCAACATTACGTCATTGCCACGCTGATTCGCGGAGGAGTTTTTGGGGGTAATGAGTAAATGCTGAATTTTTATCAGGAAATAAAGTTATTACCCGAAGAAGAAATCCCTATCCACTTCCTCTGGTCAAAAGTCTACCAACAAATCCACTTAGGCTTAGTTGAAATGCAAGATGACCAGGGGCGTGTGCCGATTGGAGTGGCGTTTCCTGAGTATGTGCAGGGCGATAAATACAGCGTGTTAGGCGGCAAATTGCGCTTGTTTGCTGAACACGAAGCCACGCTCAGCCAATTTAACGCCAGCCACTGGTTGGCACGGCTGAGTGATTATGTCCATTGCACCAGTATCCGACCAGTGCCAGAAAAGCGCAGTGGCTACGCAACGTATCAACGCGAGCAACCCAAAGCGAGTAAAGAACGTCAAGCAAGGCGTTATGCCCACTATCACAACGTGGATTACGACACCGCATTGAGCCGCTACCAGGGAAAATCTCAGAAAACCCTAACGACACCCTTCATCCGTTTACAAAGCCTAAGTGGGGGGCAGACCTTTTGTTTATGGATTAAAAAAACCGTAGTGACAGAGCCATCAGGTATAACATTCAGTGGCTATGGTTTAAGTGCCACTGCCACCGTCCCCGAGTTTTAACCCAAGTTTTTCATGCTTTTTAAAAACATATAAAAATCAGTTAGTTGTGTGGCAGTATTTTTTAGAAGGTTAACAACACTAAAATATGCTGTATACTGCTACGCGACTGGCTTTTAGAGGTTTAGAGGTCAGTTCACTGCCGCACAGGCAGCTTAGAAAGGATAAGTAACCGGCAAATATGCTCAAGCTTTGTTCACTGCCGCACAGGCAGCTTAGAAAAAATTGACGTATTATTTTGACCAACCGAGACGGTTCACTGCCGCACAGGCAGCTTAGAAAGCTGTTCGTGAAGCGTTGCGCGTTCTTAGAAAGTTCACTGCCGCACAGGCAGCTTAGAAATTTTTAAATCAGTCGACTGGTTTATGTAGCAGGTTCACTGCCGCACAGGCAGCTTAGAAATTGTTAAAAGAGTTAGCCCGCTTTGGTAGCCTGTTCACTGCCGCACAGGCAGCTTAGAAATATAACTGGAACGTTAGGCAAATTATCCGCATGTTCACTGCCGCACAGGCAGCTTAGAAAATTCGGTTACTTTTATAGGATGTCCACGATCCGTTCACTGCCGCACAGGCAGCTTAGAAAAGGCATGATCTGATTACCTACGCCGCCGCCGAGTTCACTGCCGCACAGGCAGCTTAGAAAAGCAAAAACAGTTGCCCGTCTTTTCTTTTTGAGTTCACTGCCGCACAGGCAGCTTAGAAAGGCTTATATTAACTCGCTCGCATTAGCTGGAGGTTCACTGCCGCACAGGCAGCTTAGAAATGCCACCAACGCATCGCCTTGGCCTGCGCATAGTTCACTGCCGCACAGGCAGCTTAGAAAACGACTATGCACCAAATACTGCTATTCATTTTGTTCACTGCCGCACAGGCAGCTTAGAAAATATAATGAATCAGTTGTTGTAAACGTGCCGCGTTCACTGCCGCACAGGCAGCTTAGAAACTTATCGCAAACAGCCAGCATCGATGACTGTCGTTCACTGCCGCACAGGCAGCTTAGAAATTCGCAATTTCTAAGAACGCGCAACGCTTCACGTTCACTGCCGCACAGGCAGCTTAGAAAGATTTATAACGAACAAGCGGTATTTAATCGCTGTTCACTGCCGCACAGGCAGCTTAGAAATGTGGGCGTATTTCAATGAAGAAAAGACAGCAGTTCACTGCCGCACAGGCAGCTTAGAAAAAGTATTATCAATTATCTCAGCTAATTCTAGGGTTCACTGCCGCACCGGCAGCTTAGAAACACTTGGTATCGTAATATAAAAATCTTGCGCCGTTCACTGCCGCACAGGCAGCTTAGAAAACTCATTTTTTAAATCATTAGCTGTTAAAAGCGTTCACTGCCGCACAGGCAGCTTAGAAAGTCAATTTGCGGCATATTAGGCTATGCACTAAGTTCACTGCCGCACAGGCAGCTTAGAAATTGGGTATTAGTGCCTGTAAATTCTGCAAATTGTTCACTGCCGCACAGGCAGCTTAGAAAGCCTATTTTGCCGCCCGAAAACAGCAAATGAAGTTCACTGCCGCACAGGCAGCTTAGAAATGTTATTTGATTTAATGTGAGTGTTTCATTAGGTTCACTGCCGCACAGGCAGCTTAGAAACAATTCAATGTACTCTTCCCGCATTACGCGATGTTCACTGCCGCACAGGCAGCTTAGAAATGTTATGTGATTTAATGTGAGTGTTTCATTTGGTTCACTGCCGCACAGGCAGCTTAGAAATTCGGTTTTTGCAGATAATTCTATTTTGTTTTGTTCACTGCCGCACAGGCAGCTTAGAAATATGATTGCGTTATTCGGCGGCGGCGTAGGTAGTTCACTGCCGCACAGGCAGCTTAGAAAGACATAGCGACTGGAAACATTGTTCCTTTTCGGTTCACTGCCGCACAGGCAGCTTAGAAAGCATTACGCGATTCTGTTACTAATACTTGTCAGTTCACTGCCGCACAGGCAGCTTAGAAATTCGGTTTTTGCAGATAATTCTATTTTGTTTTGTTCACTGCCGCACAGGCAGCTTAGAAATCTTCTATGTCATTAAACGTGCTTTCAATAGGGTTCACTGCCGCACAGGCAGCTTAGAAAATTAAATTAATGTTTGACTTATTAAAACGTGTGTTCACTGCCGCACAGGCAGCTTAGAAAGGTTCTACATTTAGTTTGACCATAAGACACATGTTCACTGCCGCACAGGCAGCTTAGAAAAATTGACAAACAGGAGAAAAAGAAATGGGAACGTTCACTGCCGCACAGGCAGCTTAGAAAAGATTAAAGAAAATAAAAGTCTATTCAAAATCGTTCACTGCCGCACAGGCAGCTTAGAAATTTAGCATATGATATACAAGTATCATATGGCAGTTCACTGCCGCACAGGCAGCTTAGAAATGTTTCAGAATTGAAATATTGTAGAACTGAACGTTCACTGCCGCACAGGCAGCTTAGAAATGAAGGACAAATTTCAGCGCAGACCATCGATCGTTCACTGCCGCACAGGCAGCTTAGAAATGTTTCAGAATTGAAATATTGTAGAACTGAACGTTCACTGCCGCACAGGCAGCTTAGAAACACGATCTTGATCACGATCTTGATCACGCTTAGTTCACTGCCGCACAGGCAGCTTAGAAATTATTCCAAAAAATACAGTTAGACCTAGACCAGTTCACTGCCGCACAGGCAGCTTAGAAAAACGCCAGAACAAGAAACCGGATCAGATAAAAGTTCACTGCCGCACAGGCAGCTTAGAAAATTAATAACACTTAAACC
>CAJAVP010000101.1 GCA_903945375.1 uncultured Methylococcaceae bacterium
ACCTATTTCTGTTTCTAGTTGGAAGCATAGGTTTTTCAATAGGTTAATGATTGAACGCATTTCTTCAAACTTTGCATTGGACTTGAGTTTGATTAAATCATCTCCGCTTTACGAGGAGCTTTGTAACTTCGGGGCTATAGCTGCTTAAAACTGTCCGAAGTATTGGTATTTGTGGTATTACGCAATAAAATAGAAATAGTGTTTCTACATGCTAATGCTAAATCAGTTTTGCCGTCGCCATTAAAATCACCTATATTAACAAGAAAGGGGTTTGAACCTGTAGGATAATCTAATTTATTTGTAAACATGATATTACTATTTTTTAGTGAATAACCTATACCAAGAATTAGATTTATGGACACCGTTTCATTAGGATCAGAAACTATATCTGTAAGAACTGCAAGTTTTAATGTGGCAGATGTTGCACCGGCGGCAATTTTGAAAGAATTAGAAGTCACATTGCTGACATTTGTACCTGCCAGTAAATTGTAATCTGTGCCAAATGTTGCTGTGCTGCCTGCGGTATTAAAGTTTATAGTTAAACCACCGACTGGTGTAGGCCTATCTAACGTAATATTAAAAATACCATTTGCGCTTCCTTCAATTGGATTAGTGTTAGAAGATAACGTTATTTTTGGATTAGGAATTTCAATGATGCCTGGTATATTACTATAATCTGATGTGCTAATATCATTCCAATAGCTATACCAACCAAAACCGGCATAATTTTCTCCATAAGTGGAAAGATTATTTGGTTCGCCACTACTCCAATTAGTATAAGTTGAATTTTCACCACTAATCCATTTCCAAACACCTTCTGTTTCTTGATCTGTATATCCAGTCCATAAAAGCCCATTATTTGCAAAAGTAGAGGTCAACCAATCCTGTTCTGCTTGGTCATTAATTGTGACCAAATTACCACCCATACTAACCGCTTCTGCTTGTGCGTCTTGCCATGTGCCAGCATTGCTTAATAGGTACGAATGTCCATTGTATGTAAAAGTAGTCATGATGTTCTCTAAAATAGAAGAATGAAATAAATTTTAGTATCAAATAGTTAATGGTCATCTGTCACGAGTCCATTCATCACGTTATTGCTGTTGTCATAACACAGGATTATTAATATTATTAAATGCGCTAACTCACCCTGTCATTCCCATAAGTTGTTGATCGTAATCCATAGTAGCTGTGCCGTCTTCACTTCGCTTTATCAATAACTGTAATATGATGCTTTTTTGATAAAAGTTAAGGATAATTCCTATCAAATTTTTATAATTTTTCTACGGTACATAAATCTTCTAAAACACGGTCATCAGCCATAATATAACCTTGGTCAAAATGTTCTGTCAGACGTGTTTTGAAGCCATTAAAATCCAGACCAGCCATGTGTGCAGCACTTGCAAAACTAATTTTTCTGGCGTGATATAAGCTTGCCGCTAAAAAAAATTCCGCAGCATGACTTCCTAGCGGCTGTAATATGTCATCAAATTCGGGCTGGAGTTGTATGTGCATTATGTTTCCTTGATGTTGTGATAATGTCTTGAGCCAAAAGCTTAGTGAGTGGCATTGGCGATAAGATATTCTGAATTTGAACCGGCTTTATGGGCTAATTCTATCGTCATTTACGTTGCACAACATGGGCTTGTATCCATTCTAATAAAGCCTGCCGATTCATTTCACTGGCTGCAACCGCTAAAATCACGGCTTCTTGTACATCAACATCGGCTTGTATTTCATAGCTATTCATCAACAAAGTAACCTCAATTGCCGCATGGCCGATACGCTTATTGCCATCAACAAAAGGGTGATTACTGATCAACGAAAAGCCCAACGCAGCCACTTTTTCAATTATTGTTGGGTACAGCTCCTGATTGGCAAAGCTCATGTAAGGCTGCGCCAATGCCGATTCTAATCCATCTTGATTACGAATCCCTGTGGCTCCGCCTGACTGCTCAATAACTCGCTTATGCAGCGTTAATAATTGCATTAGGCGAGCCGATTATACAATTCCTTGTTTTTATCTAAGGTATAGTCCATAGCCTCTTCAAAGCTGAGACGGTTGTCGCTATCAGCTTCTTGTATTTTAATTTTATGTTTTGGTAAATTTTCCAAAATTTCCATTAACGCCGAATACAACGAGTCTTCAACTTCAATCGTTAATGTCTTCACTCCATTCCCGCCCTTTTTAAAACTCATTGACTATAGCATTCGGTACGATGCGCCATCAATTTTTATCATCTGGCACTGAGTACACAGGGAGCTATGAACTAAACGTGGAAGCTAGAGCCTTCTTATCTTTTCTGACAATTTAGAATGAGCATTTTGACGGCAACAGCGTTTCAATAGCGCTCATTAGCTCGGCTCCACTGCTTTCTCACTCTTCAAAAACTACAGTAGTTTATACTAC
>CAJAVP010000102.1 GCA_903945375.1 uncultured Methylococcaceae bacterium
ATTTATTTTTCGTTTCTCGGCGCGGGTCTTGAAGCTCGGCAAAATAGGGCATCGGATCGGGTAACATAGTCTCTCCTGAACAAAATCCTTATAATAACCTCATTTTCTCCGCAAGTGCTATATAGCGCGATTGCCCTGGGTATCCGATTAGCTTGATTGCTTTTTTCAGAATCGACTAAACATCCGGCAAGCTGTTGTTATAACAACAGCAGAGCCGCAGTAAGTGCTGCCGTATCGCCAATTCAGTGTTTTAACTATTTTTTAAGTTGTTGTTAATACAAATATTTTAATCTGGCATTTGGATTGCTATTACTATCGTAAATCTTCTTATTTAATACGAGAATACTTATGAATAGTCATAATCAAATCAAAGGCAGAATCCGCAATATTTATACCCGTGATGTCATTTCCGAAGTGGAATTAGATACGTCAGCCGGTGTCATCACATCGATCATTACAACCAGCTCTTTAAAATCGTTAGGTTTGGTTATCGGGCAAGAGGCGTTGGCGGTTGTAAAAACCACTCAGCTTAGCTTGGCTAAGGCATAAGTAACGGCTTAGCATGTCTGAAATAAAAAGTTTATCACGTATCCCAACGGTTAGCTTACATGGTAGTGAGTTTTATATTGAACTCGATACGCAGGACTTAATTGCTAGAAATACCTGTGTTATTAAAATCACCAGCCATGATGACGGTGACGCATTCTGTGTTGATGTGGCGTCGCATGACGCGACTGACACGTCTGTTTGTGAAATTCAGGTCACTTGTGCGGATCATGAGTTTTCTGTGTCATGTCGCTCTCAATTAAATGCAAAGGGTAAGCAGTGCTTAGTTGTTTCACTGCCGGACATTCAAATCCCCTCTTTAATCCGAGTCAAACTGGTTTACCCGAATGACAGTATTGATATCAGTGATGGTTTTTCGCGTTATCAAGCGATTGATATTACTGATGAGTTTCTACGTTATCAACTGGATAAAACCAAACTGAACGACAATGTTTATCTCACTAACACATTATTTAACGCTTCAGCCCGTTCATTTACCAGTGATGAATTATTCATTATTACTTATGCTTACCTGAATGTATTACCCCTCAATAATCAAAATTTCGGTGGTTTAATCACAATTCTTTGTTATCGCATCACCGATAATCTAGTCGACCGTGGGCATATACTTGAGCAGGTTTATCAAACCCATAGGCGATACCTAGACGTTGTTTGTCCCCATGATGCCGTTGCTTTTCGTTGGTTAGTTTCAAGTTCCAGCACACTCGTTACCGCGTTGTTGTCCGTTGGCTGCGTAACACAAGCCGAAGACGTTTTAGATAGCGCGTTGAAATTAATTTTTCACCCAAGTTTTAACCCATTAGTCCACCAAAATTATGCCTTATTGTTGTTTCAAGGTGGCTTGATTAAATCTTGGAATGGTTGTTTTGATGAAGCGGCGAGCCTGTTTATCGCTGCTGTTAACGCGGGGCGCTATGGCATGACGGATTTACTGCACCCTCAAAACAGTTGGATACTGGGTCAACTGAGTGATTGTTATAAATTTCTTCATATCATTGAGGCGGCTTATCGTGCCGCACTGGCTTGTACAAGAAATAATTTACCGTCACAAACTCGATTTTCTACTACAAAAACAGCACCTAAGCTTCATATGGATTACAAATCAATCTTTGATCGCTTTGCGTGTTTTAAAAAGAATTCACCTCCGTTTTTTGAGCAGGTTTTACATAAACTACAAACTCGTCAAAACGGTCAATAAATCTTCTGTAATGATTCAGCCCCCAGATATCTAAGAGTAATACGATTGACTTAACGGGAAATAAACCGGACAACAAGTCAGCCGCATTGACCTAGAGGCTGAATGCTTGCAATCTTCTTAAGGCTTCTATGAAAACATTACCGAATCAAATCAGAGTGCTAGATTGTACCTTGCGTGACGGTGGATATTACACACAATGGGATTTTGATAGCTACTTTGTTAGTGAATACTTGGATTTAGTCTCACGCAGTCCGATACACGACGTGGAAATTGGCTATCGAAGTCCAGAAAAAACCGAGTATTTTGGGCGTTTTTTTTATTTATCCAAACAGGAGTTGATTGAAGCGAAGCGACGTTTACGATTAAACCAACGCTTAGGCATCATGTTTAATCTGAAAGATATTGATGAAAACAGCATAAGTGGCTTACTCGCTGATATCGTTGGTGTCGTCGATTTTATACGGTTTGCCGTAGCGCCTAACGAAATACCACGCGCCTTAGCGCTCCATCAACGGGTCATTGACTTGGGCTTTGCCTGTGCACTAAATATCATGCACTTGAGCAAATGGAGTCAACACACCGAGGACGTGTTGGCGCCGTTTGTTAACGTAAAGCAATTGGATTGTTTAGCTCTAGTCGATAGTTACGGCGGCTGTTTTCCGAATGAAGTGAGTCATGCTATCGCGACGGCTTGTGCGCTATTTTGTGGTCCCGTCGGTTTTCATGGCCATGATAACGCCGGTTTAGCATTTGCTAATTCCTTAAGTGCTATCCAGGCTGGCGCTGGCTCAATTGATGCGACATTTATGGGTATGGGTCGTGGTGCAGGTAATTTAAAAACTGAATTAATGCTGACCTATGTCGGCATAATCACCGGCACTGAAATTCCGTATTTTGAGCTACATAAATTCTTGGAGCGCATGGCCACACTACATGCTCAGTATCAGTGGGGAACCTCGTTGCCGTACATGTATTCCAGCTTGTCCGGTCAAGAGCAAGGCAAAGTCATGGATTGGTTGATCAAAGATCGATTTGATCCCTCCGTTGTTATGGGGGCATTACAAGATAAGCTGGTTGATCATGAAGGCTTGGATAATTTAGTGTTTCCTAAATTTGCTGATTTCACTCAGGTTTCAGGCCGCCGCCGATTTATGCTCATCGGTGGAGGAGATAGCGCCCGCCGTGCGGTATCGGCTATCGAACAAGTCGATTTAAAAGATACGGTCATTTTTCACACAAGCCTTAAATCGACTGAGTTTTTTGACGATTTATCCGGTCATTGTGTCGCTTTATCCGGCCATGAGATTCAGAAAATATCTGAAGCCAAAATGACAGCCTTAACGTGTGATATTGCTTGCTGGGTTGTTCCACCGCCGCCACGTTTTGCCGGTAGCGTGCCGCCTGTTGGCATTGTTCGTCAAGTCAATCCGGGTGCATTATTTATGCTTGCCCACATCGCCGATGTGAGCGTACCTAGTCCGTTACAAATCGGCTTAAGCTCAGCGGTGGAATGCGGAGCCGTTGACGTTATGCTGATTGGTTTCGACGGTTATTCCGGCGGTACCGAGTCATCTCACGCCAAGAATGACGAAAATGCAACAACCATTGCTGAATATTTATCGGTTGCGAACGTCCCTAAGCTTGTCAGTTTAGCACCTACTCGATATCGATTACCGGTACGCTCGTTACATGCAATGGTTCAGATTGATAGTTAACTGAACGGTGAAAATCATGACGACCTCTAAAGTAACCGCCGTTATTCCATGCCGTAAAGGCAGTCAGCGCGTAATCAATAAAAATACGCGTCCTTTTGGTGGATTGACGTACGGTTTGCTCGAACTCAAATTAAGACAACTCGATAGAGTTGAAGCGGTGGATGAGATTTGGGTCTCGACTAATGATCCGGTTGTAATGACGGCTGTTGATGCGATTCGAGTCGCGTTGACTAAGCCTGTCATTCTCGATATCAGACCGGATGAATACGCCGCCGATGACTCATTACAAGCTCTTATTGCTTATCTAAGCCGCACAATAGACAGCGATGTCATTGCCTGGACGCATGTGACTTCCCCATTCTTTCTGCCCTCGCTTTATCAAGCGGCACTGACGGCTTATTCGGAAGCGGTACAAAAACAAACAGCGGATAGCTTAATGTCGGTGGATGTCGCGCAGACGTTTGCTATGCGTTTAGGACAATGGATTAGTCATGATGCAACAGGTAAAAAATGGCCGAGAACCCAGGATTTAGACAAAATATTTCTCGTCAACAGTGCGTTGTTTGTCATAAGTCAAAAGCTAATGGTAAAGCTGCAAGATCGGGTTGGACAGCACGCTCTTCTATTTGAAACACCGTTTTTGCACGGATTTGATATCGATTGGGAAGAAGAATTTTTATTAGGTGAAAGTTTGTATCACACTTTGTTTAAGCACCACGCCGATAACGCAACAGAATATGGAGCGAAAATTTGTTATGGCCATGCCTAAAAAAATTGCTGTTGTCGGCTCGTCCCATGTTTCTTGGTGGCAACACGCCATAGCAACCCGACAACTACCCCCGCCAAATGTCGATATTACATTTATCGGTCGCGGCGCGACACCGATTTGGGGAGACTTTATCCGTACGGGAATTGCCAACATTGAGCAAGAAGTCGACCAAGTATTTATGTTGTTAGGCGATTTTCGGCATGGCAATCGGGTTTTAAAAAGCACTCAATTCTTGAAATCTGGAGCTATCAGCGGCAATTTTCAAAATATCGATAAGGCGCTGATTTCGGATGAAAACGACAAAATCTTATTGACGCTCATTGTGAAGCGTTTGCAAGAATTACGTGAACGCTTAGGCTCAAAACTGCGTATTTTGTTCTGGTCGTTAACTTTTCGTGAATTTCAGAGTCTTGAAAGCGGACGCTATGGCGGTCGTGAAAATTATCATCATCCAGTTTGGAATTTATGCGATCTAATTGATCAATTTCGTGATGTGGCAATAGATACCACGCCGCTAACCAGATTGCCCATACAGAGTTTGTTTATTGATGCGAGCGGTCATCCTAATATAAAGGGTCATGCTTTGTTATACCGACTCTTGAGTGGAGAAAGCGCATTAACGGCGTATGAATCGGTATGCCATGACTTTAATCAAAATAGCCCCTTGTTATTTCCGCCGCATGTGTCGAATTGTAAGCTCACCATCACGGGTGATTCGATTGCATTAAACGCTTTAGAAAAAGCCGCTCGTACGCACTATTTCATCTTGCCCAATCACTGGGAGGTGTCATTTGTCAACGACCTAAAATCTTGCGCTAGTGTGTCCGATAAAACCATTTATTTATCTGGATTGCATTTCCAAGATGAAAATATCGAACAAATCAACGCTAAAATTGCCGAAACCAAAACAGCGATTGATTCACTTAATTTGTCCCAAGCGCTCACACTTGTTTTTTGGGATCAATGGGCACGCGAAATTGTTTCAACCCGTCCTGAATACAATGGACAATTTTTACCCAAAAACACCGAAGCCTATGTTGAGCCTATTGAGCAAGCCTTTGCCGCTTATGAGGTAATACGCTTAAGCTCGATTCCGCTTGACGAGGCAAACGGTATGGTCGAGTTTGGCGGTTCGTTTACACCCAGCGGCAAAGGCTATGCGGTATTGTTTCAGTTAATGCTGTCAGACACTGCGTTGTCGTTGGGATTGTCCCGATACCAAGAATTTGCAGCACATTGTCTGAAATTAAATCCGATTCAAGCCCATGTTGTCACTGAGGCCGTGTTCGCGTCGCCATCCTTACATGCGTGTTTCGAGGGTGTTAATAGCGAAGGGCATTTTTCAGGTTGGGCAATCGATCAAGCAAGACCGGAACGCCCAATCCCTGTCTATTTGTTCGCCGGTGAGCAATGGCTAGCGTCGGTGCTTGCCGATGAATATCGGGCAGATTTAGATAAAGGCTATTGCGGTTTTTCAGCCAATCCCGTGCTGCTATCTCAGCTTAGAGATTTCAGTTTAGGTCTTGCTATTCATGCGTATTTTGATCAAGCCCGGCAGTTTGAGCTGCCCAATAGTCCGATTAAACTGGATCAAGAGGCGTTAACTAATCTTTCGTTAGCGACAATGACCGCTTGGCGTGATCATTTTCATTTAGCCGCTCAATCGGCTGATGAGGGTAGGGGGGGATTTATTGCCAACAAAGTCCCGCTGATAAAAGATCCTTCGATTTATCCACACGCCGATGTCGTTCTACATTCGGCTGTCATAGAGCAGGTTAAACGGCTACCGGCATTTTTAAAAACCATCGTTCGAGCTCGTGTCATAGGTGGCGTTTACCGAGCAGATAAGCAGTTAGAATTATCTGCCTTAGGGCATAGCGCATTAGGTCTTTTTCAACTGGCTGATAAACAGCTAACAACAAAGCCAGCTCGCCATTTGGATGGAGAATACATCTACGGCGGTATGTTACTTGATCATTACGGACATTTTCTGATTGAAGGCTTGGCACGTGCCCATGCTTTTCAGCGTTTAGCGGCTCTGCCTATTGTTTATACCTTGCCCTATTCTGATATGAGTGAACCGGACAAGTTGCCCTCTTATGCTAAGGCTATTTTTGAACTGCTTGGCATCGCATTAGATAGGCTTATTTTGATACAAGAAACCACCTCGTGTGAGCAACTCGTCATACCGAAAATCGGTATGCGTTGGTGGGATTATCTCGATAGCAAGCACCAACAAATCATTGCGGCTCAAGTTAAAGTCTCGTTGGATGCAGATTATCCCCGTACTCAACACGGCAGTCTTTACTTATCCCGCGCTAAATTAAACACCAACCACGATGGTCATGTTATTTGTGGTGAAACAGTGTTTGAGGATTATCTTAGAGCGGAGGGCGTGACCGTGATTTCTCCGGAAAAATTGCCGGTGAGAGAGCAAGTTCGCTTATTGTGTGCATCTGAAAATGTCATCGGCTTCGTCGGCAGTGCTTTCCATACCTTGTTGCTATGCGCTGACACACCGGCAAAAATCTTTTATTTAAATCGTAAAAAAGCTGCTGTTAATCCACAGTATCCCTTGATTGATAAGGTCTTAAACATTAACGGTCATTATATTGATGCCGTGGTTCGCAATTCTGCCCGTATTGCGTTGGTCGATTTTGAAATGGTTTCTCGCAGTTTGCTGGCGGCTGGGATTGTGAGCAAACCATTTGATGCGCATCAAACGGAATTAAACACCGAGTTTTTGTTGCTTAACGATTGGTTAGACATTAAAAAACAAGCTAGGCGTTTGACGCTACAACATAAAAAACGACTAGAAAGCATTATCCAGCATTGCTTAAACCCAGTCGTTGTGGAAGAAGCACAGACGTTACTAGGATCAAGAGGCTAATTATTTAGCTCCCGCCATACAGTTGATTTAAGCCAACGGTAAAAATACGAATTCTCTGAATGTGAGAAAAATGGCTTGACTGAGCGTCAGTAGTGAGCAATCAGCATAAGTTGTTGCTGTACTGTTGCGGTGATAGCAATCTACGCGCACAAAAACAATTTATTTATTTTAAAACAATAGGTTAGATTGTGGCATATAAATTGGTTATAGGATGTGGTGGCGGTCGATACCGCTTCACTGTGAGTGTTCTACATCCCGCTTTTCTATAATCAGTTGAGGTTTACATGAAAAACAATTTATCTGCACAGGCATTACGATTAACTGCTTTAGCTGTCGCGATTACGTCTTCTTTGTTGACGATTGAAGACGAGGCCGACACGGTCACCGATTGAGCAAGCCTAGGGTGGTGTCGCGTTGTTCAACGACACCAGATACAAACTAACAACTGAGGAGGTCTGATGAGTCAGATTAATGCAATTGCCATTATTGGCGCGGGCTTTAGCGGGACTATGGTAGCGGTACATTTACTGCGGTACGCACAGCAACCGCTGACGATCTATCTAATTGAATCGAAGGCCTCTCAACTGGGGCGGGGGGTTGCTTATAGTACCGATCAGGACTGTCACCTTTTGAACGTACCGGCTAAGAACATGAGTGCGTTTCCCGATAAGCCAAACCATTTTTTTGCTTGGGCAAAAGTTCGGGAACGGGAATTACAGCAGTCTGCGTGGATTAGTGAAATCACGCCGGATAGTTTTTTACCTCGGCGTATTTATGGCGACTATCTGCTGGATGTGTTAGCAAAGGCCGAGCAAGCCGCGCCACAGCATTTCGTACATAGAAAAACCGATAAAGTGTTAAGCATTAGTCAAGACGAGGAAGGGGGTGTTTTAGTCCTCAGCGGTGCAGAGTTGAGGGTACAAAAAGCGGTTTTGGCTATTGGCAATTTTCCGCCAGGCGATCCTAAGGTAGAAGACCCCGGGTTTTATCAACGCGGACGATATTTTAGTAATCCGTGGTCGTCTGATGTATTACCCGCATTGCTTACAACGCAGTCTTGCCTGCTTATCGGTACGGGCTTGACTATGGTGGATTGGGCGGTGCTACTCAAGGAGCAAGCTTATCAAGGTCAAATCCATAGTATTTCCAGACATGGCTTGTTGCCACAAGTTCATAAACCTTATTCAAGGAATCCTTCATCAATCAATCTATCTCCTGAGCTGACTGCTCGAAACCTTTTATCTCAGCTTCGACAATTAGCCAATGAGCCCGCCTATGATTGGCGGCAGGTCGTTGATATTATTAGACCAATTACTCAAACCTTATGGACAGGTCTGTCCTTGATGGAGCAAAAACGTTTTTTACGTCATCTACGCACTTATTGGGATTGCCATCGTCACCGTTTAGCCCCTGCTGTTGCCGAACAGTTTCAAGCTATGCGCCAGTCAGGTCAGTTACAACAGCATACTGGTCGGGTGGTCGCTTTTCATGAAACAGCGCAGGACGTAGACGTGCTGATTCATCGGCGCGGACACAATAATTTAGAACCAATCAAGGTTGAAGCGGTGGTCAATTGCTCCGGCTCTGAAAGTGATTATCGGAAACTTAGTAGCCCTTTAGTGAAAGATTTACTTCAGCAGGGCTTAGCTTGTCCGGATGCCCTGACATTGGGGCTGGACGTTTCAGCCGATGGTGCCTTAATTGATATTCAAGGTAATATTTCAGAACGTTTATTCACCCTCGGCCCACCACTAAAAGGCAATTTGTGGGAAACCACCGCAGTTCCCGAAATCCGCGTACAAGCAGAAAGTCTCGCCTGTCATTTATTAAGCCTTCATCCTTTTAAATTGCAACTGGTTAAGCAGCTGCTCAAATCCAGTGTCCAGTTGACACGTTCTTAAGCCAGAAGGAGCGGACAGTCAGTCCGCTCTCTCAAGGGATTCTGTACAGCCCTTCAAAATCATCACCAAAATCAGAATTAAAGCGTCTACGTTTTTACACCCGCACGCCATTCACGACGCCAAGTTGTCATTCAATACTCGATAACTGATTGGAATTGAAACCTTAACGACGACTCCGCTCAGTCTTGTTATATAGCGACTTGTTTCTAATGAAACAGTGAAAAATCAGCTTGTTGCTGAAAGTGCAGGAGAAATAAAAGACAAATGAAACTCATGCCAGCGGAAATAGAAGGAAACCGTGATTTATATTGTCTTGCAAAAAATAACTAATTGTTTTTAAAGTTGTTTTAAATATATTTAATTGAGTTAAACATTTTTTAAAGTAGTGGCATGTTCCGTGCTATTACTAGATTAAAGTCACTAAACGTTAGTCTATAAATCAAATATTAATCACAGGTATCAATGAGATGCCACAAAATCGGGGGAAGTCCAATGAATAGACCTTTAGTTAATGCTCGGCTTGCTGATGCAGAGGAATATCCAGTTATTAAGAACAGCGTGACTGCAAAAGTAATTCCCTTCAGAACGGTTTCCAATCAAAGTGCTGACGGGGTATTACCGGTGGTCGCTGGCGTTTTTCCTTTGTTGCATTTTAAGGACGGCGGGGAGGGAGGGGATAAGCATTTATTAGATTATTTGGTCTTAGGTACATTAGCGGTGTTGCTGCATGTCGCTGCTATCGATTATTTTCAGCATACTCGGTTTGAGCAGGAACTGGAGGTGCCCGTCAATAATCCGCCCAAAGTAGAAATTATTTTGTCTAAACCCAAGCCCAAGCCGATGATTCAAACACCACCTGCGCCTCCACCTCCACCCAAAATGCTAGAGCCGCCCAAGCCAAAGAAGGTGGTGTCAACACCTAAGCCTGTTGTGGCAAAAGCCGTTCCGCTTAAGCCTCAACCAAAAATTACACCAGTCGTAGAAACTGTACCTACACCGGTACAACCGTCTGCCCCTGTCGAGTCAAAAGCGCCCCCTACACCAGAGCCGTCTCCACCTGTTGTAGAAAAAGTGACGCAGCCAAGTGCAGGGGCATCTTATTTACATAACCCTGCACCGGAATATCCTGAAGCGGCAATGGACAGAGGTTTGGAAGGCACTGTGCTAATGAAAGTGTCTGTCCAGCCGAATGGTAAGCCCGATTCGGTGGCGGTTACTAAATCCAGTGGTCATTCTGTATTGGATGCTGCCGCCGTGAATACCGTGAAGCAATGGTCTTTTGTACCGGCTATGCGTGGCAAAACGCCGATTGCGGGTTGGGTTACTGTGCCGATTACGTTTAATTTACAAAATTGAGGTTATTTTTATGTCAGATATTGCATCTACCGCCATTGTCAATGGCACTCTTTACGTCCTGATCGGTTTTTCTGTAGCGACTTGGGCGTTGATTTTAATCAAAGGGATACAGCATTTGCGGATAGCCCATTACAACCGTATTTTTAGCAAACAGTTTTGGCACGCGGCAGATTTACAGGCCGCTTCGGAATTAAATATTTATCAAGGGCCAATCGCGCGGGTCGCTCAAGCCGGCTTTAGTACCTTGCTGGAGACTGAAACGGGAACATCTACCCATGATCTTGAACATACCGGAGACCGTCAGGAGTTATTAGACAGGCGCTTACGTCAGCAAATGCAGAAAGAGCGGGGTTCGGTGGAGAGTGGTTTGGCAGTGTTAGCTACCATCGGCAGTGTTTCACCGTTTGTCGGATTGTTCGGTACGGTATGGGGAATTATGGGCGCATTGACGAGCATCAGTAAGAGTGGATCGGCGAGCTTGGATGTTGTTGCAGGTCCCATCGGGGAAGCCTTGATCGCTACCGCTATCGGTATTGCCGTTGCCGTACCTGCTGTAATTGCCTACAACTTTTTTATCCGCCGAAACAAGGTGGTGTGGGCTTTACTGGATGATTTTGCCATTGATTTTATCCACTTGGCTTTAAAAACCTCGTTCATTATCAAACGCCAAAGCTCTAAATTTGTGCCGACATCACGACCCGTTGACGTCGGAGATTATCAGGCGAAGGGAGTACAAATCTAATGGCTTTTAAAACCCAAGATGATGGTGATGATGTAATGGGCGAGATTAACGTCACGCCGTTGGTGGATGTGATGCTGGTGCTACTGGTGGTGTTTATTGTCACGGCTCCCTTATTAACCAATGCCATTCATGTCAATTTGCCAAAAACCGCAGAAACGGCACCGCCTGAAGAGAAAGATCCTTTGTATGTCAGTGTCGATGCAACGGGAAAAATCTTCATCGACAAGACTGAGATTCCTTTGGACGCATTTGAAAACGAGCTTAAAGCTAGAAAATCAGCCGATCCTGAAATAGGTCTTAACTTAAACGCCGATGACGGCGTGCAATACGGCATCGTCGCCAAAGTGATGTCCGCTATTGAACGGGCGGGCATCAGTAAGTTATCGGTTTTGACTATCGCCCAGTAATCCCTGGTATTAACGGTATAAATAAGCGGCTTTCAGAGCCGCATGAGTATTGCTTTGCCTGAAATTTATTAAAACGGTGTGTTTTTAGCCAAAAAATTTAATTTTGATGACCTCTAAGGAGCAACCTAATGAAAAAGCGACACAATAAGCGACAGTTAAGCACAAGTAAATCGGTTATGTTAAGCAGTGCCGCCGTTCTGATTGCCGGTGCGTCTATATTGGCAACCGATACAAGTTTAGCAGCAGATAAAAAAACCAGAAATTACGATTTGGAATATGAAAACAGTCGTTTAAAGAGGGAATTGGAAGCGACCAAAGCAGAAAGCGAACGCTTGAAAAAAGCGCTTGCTGAAAGCGCTAATGGTGTGACGACCGAATCGACGACAACAGAGGCTGCGCCAATAGAATCGAGTGCAGAAGTGCTTAACGAGGCGGCTGTTGCAAAGGAAGAGCCAAACAAAGAGTTTGTCGAAGAGCCTAAGAACCTTTCCGAAGTGGTGGTGACTTCTCGCCGCAAAGAAGAAAAACTGCAAGAGGTGCCAATTCCTATTTCCGTCGTCGGCGGTGAAACGTTAAGACGTGACAATATTGTTAGAATGGAAGATGTCGCCAGACGTGTGCCTAACCTCGGCGTCACAGCCACCAACGTCCGCCAAACCAGTATTGCTTTGCGCGGCTTGGGTAAAAACAGTGGCAATGAGTCTATGGAATCCAGTGTTGGCGTGATGGTGGACAACGTTTGGTCTTCTTGGGTGGGTTCAACGTGGACTAACTATGTTGATATTGACCATGTTGAAGTGCTACGCGGCCCACAAGGGACATTGCAAGGCAAAAACAGCAATTTGGGTTTGCTAAACGTTAACACTAAAACGCCATCGTTTAAGTCAGGTTACTACGTTGATGGTTTTGCGGGTAATAGGGATTCTTTACAAGGTAAAGCGTCGGCAACCGGCGCCATTATTCCTAATTTCTTAGCTTACCGTGCGTCTATTTTTGTGGATAAACGGGATGGCTTTATCGATAACTTCGATTTACCCACGACGGTTGGTAAGCAACAAGAAACCAATGCACTCGGTGGTCGTATTCAGTTTTTGTTTACGCCCAGTGACACAGTGTCGGCGCGGATTATTGCTGATCGTTCTTCATCGACCCAAACGATGAGTAACACGCCGTTGATGGACGATCCTGCGACCTTTGCAGACGGTACGCTCAGAAAAACTTCATTTACCAGCCGTTTGAGTAGGGACTGGTTTAATAACATCCGAAATTCTGGGCAGCCGTTGGTCATAACAGGCGAGCCTCGCAAAACGGCTCAGAACGACCGTCAGGTTTCGCGTGGCGACCAAGAAGGAGTGTCAGGAGAAATTAGCTGGGATATAGGTTCGCATAAGCTGACATCTATTTCTGCATATCGGGATTCTTTGTTTGAGCCTCACCACGACGGCGATGCCACGACGGCAGACATCCAGCATATTTCTGGCTGGACGGTACAAAACCAGCAATGGACGCAGGAACTTAGACTGGCTTCCCAGACGCCTGGCCCGATTGACTACCAAGTCGGTTTATTTGGGATGCGGACTTCAGCGGAAACCAATAACCAGCGCATGTTTGGTACGGATGCAGGGGCATTTTATGCCAGCCAAACCAATTACGCGCTGTTGAGTGCAGACCCATTCGGTCGCCAACTGATGAGCGATTCCTTGACCAATGTATTACAAACCGGCTATTTAAACCCACAAGTGACCAGTCTTGCCGCTTATGGACAGTTAAATTGGCATATCACGGATGCGGCGACTTTAACCTTAGGTATGCGTGAAACTTGGGAGCATCGGGATAATAAAGGCAATGCCGGATTTAAAGGTGGCGTGAATTTAGACAATTATACAGGTGCGACACCGGAACAAATCGCCGCTGCACAAGCCACACGCGCCTCAGCAGTCGGAGGTATCTGGACGGCAGATAGACAAGGCTTTGACCAAGATTCGCAAAATTGGTTGGTCAACCCCAGCTATAAAATCAACAAAGACTTAATGGTTTATTTCTCAGTGGCGGGTGGACAAAAATCAGGGGCGGCACAATTTTCTTCTGCCGACGGTAAAATCGAAAATGTTGAGCCAGAACAGGTGATGGATTACGAATTGGGCGTTAAGAGTGCATGGTTTAACCATAGATTGACGGTTAATGCCAACTTGTATCGGACGAATATTGATGGCTTCCAATCGCAATTGATCGTGCCAGAGGTATCCCAAGCGACAGGCTATAGAACCACCTTAGGCAATATCAACGGCATACAATTGCAAGGTGTTGAACTCGATACGGTATTTCAGGCAACGCCGGGCTTAAACCTATTTTTGAATGGCTCTTACAACAATGCGACTTACACCGACTTTAAAAATGCGCCTTGCCCCCCCGAACTTAACAAAGCTTCATGTGATCAAACCGGCCTTACGATACCTAACGCACCTGAGTTTACCGCTAACTTTGGTGCAGATTATCGATTGCCATTTGGTTTGGGTTTATGGGACGACATTGGGCTGCAATGGCACGCCTTCTTAGTCAACAGCTACAAATCGCGAGCTAATTACAACTCCAGCCTCAGTGTGTCAGGTATACAAGATGCCTATCATGTGACCGATGGCGGTCTCGGTGTTAGCACCAAAGACGGTCATTACAACTTAGATTTGGTGGGACGTAACATTTTTGACACGATTTACCTGACTAACGCTGGTCAATTCTCAAGCAGTGCCGCACCTTCTGGAACGTATGGGGATGCTCGTTACTTTGGCGTACATTTCCGCTCTTCATTTTAATAGTGATGTGTTTGCACGTTTTGCCGTCTGAAATCAGGCGGCTTTTTTTCTAAACTCAGGAGAAACTTTAATGTTTAAACCACTACTTCAAAACCTATTACCGGTTGCTATCGCTTTGACCTTAAGTGTTTCACTTCAGGTTAGCGCGGAATCCTCACCTATCCCAGAGGATACCTTTACTCCCGCTATTGCTGGTGTCACGGCGGGCGGCACGCCTATTCATTTAATCAAAGAGGGGTTTGATGGCACAGAAGGCCCGATTGCCACGATTGATGGCAGTGGCAGCGTGTTGTTTACCGAAACCAAAGCCAATCGCATCACTCGCATTGCACCGGATGACGGTGTGTCGAGTTTTTTGGAAAATACCAACGGGGCAAACGGTTTAGCTTTCAACAGTCAGGGCGAATTATTTGCAGCACAAACATTAACAACCAAAGTCGGTATTATTTACCCACAAGGTAAAGAAAAAGTCTTAACCGAGAATTTTGAAGGGACGGCTTATCAACGCCCTAATGATTTGGTTTTGGCTAAAAATGGTGGCATTTACTTTACGGATAGTGGGACACGCGCTACTAAGGAAAATCCGAATCCACCGCCTTCAACGCCTGGTCTTTATTACATCAGCGCAGAGGGTTCGATAAAACGTATCGCCAATGACATCAAGCGTCCCAATGGTGTTCAGCTCAGCACGGATGAAAAAGTGCTGTATGTCGCAGATACCGATGACGAACATATTTTAGCCTACGATGTTGCAGCTGATGGTTCTATTAGTGGAAAAAGAAAGTTTGCCAAATTAGCAGGTTGGGGCAAAACCGAAACCGGTGAATTGTCCAGTGGTGCTGATGGTCTCGCAGTCGATGCGAATAACCGACTGTATGTCGCCTCTAGTGCGGGTGTTGAAGTATTTAGCGACAAAGGTGATGCTTTGGGTGTTATTCCATTGCCGAAAAAACCGCAAAATATAGCTTTTGCTGGCAAGGACAAAAAAACATTGTATGTCGTAGGGCGTGGGGCAGCTTATCGGATTGCCTTACTGACATCGGGCTTTGAAGGTCGGGTGAAATGATGACCCGAAAAACTGCCAATGACTTCGATCCTGAAGTCTTAAAATTATTTGATAAATATGTTCACGGTGATATTTCACGGCGGAGCTTTATAAGTGCCGCTGCCAAATATGCGGTACTGGGCGTGACCGCCGAAACCTTACTCGATGCGTTAAATCCAAAGTTTGCACTTGCCCAGCAAGTTACGCCTAACGATGCGCGTATCGTGGCGAAATATGTCGAATATGATTCGCCCGAGGGTAACGGAACGTTGCGTGGCTATTTGGTACAGCCCGCTAAATTTAAAGGCAAATTGCCGACGGTATTGGTTATCCACGAAAATCGTGGTCTGAATCCACACATTGAAGATATCGCTCGCAGGCTTGCATTAGACAATTTTATTGCCTTTGCACCTGATGGTTTAGCCTCTTTGGGCGGCTATCCAGGGGATGAAGACAAAGCCCGTGAATTGTTCCAAAAGCTAGATAAAAACAAACTGCAAGCAGACTTTGTTAAAGCCGTTGACGTACTAAAGAAATTGCCGGATGGCAACGGCAAAGTCGGGGCAGTTGGTTTTTGCTACGGTGGCGGTATCGTCAATTTATTAGCAACACGCATTCCCGATTTGGCGGCTGGCGTACCATTTTACGGCAGTCAGCCAACAGCAGAAGACACTGCAAAAATCAAAGCCCCTTTGCTGATCCATTATGCGGGCGTAGATGAGCGCATCAATGCAGGGTGGCCGGCTTATGAAAGCGCATTAAAAGCGGCGGGAGTGAAATATGAAGCCTTTATTTATCCGGGCGTACAACATGGTTTCAATAATGACACCACACCACGTTTTGATGAGGCCGCCGCCAAATTGGCTTGGGATCGTACGCTTAAGTTTTTTAATGAACAATTACGCAGTCAACAGTTTATCAACGGTTTTTAAAGAAGGTGTGAGATGAAAGTGACTGTATACGTTTGGGATTTTCCCATCAGATTATTTCATTGGCTGTTGGTATTTGCCGTGGTAGGGGCTTATGTCACCGCTACTTTGGGTGGCAATTTAATGGACTGGCACGGGCGGATTGGCTCATTGATTATTGGCTTGTTGGTGTTCCGCCTCATTTGGGGGTTTATCGGCACAACGCACGCCCGCTTTGGCAGTTTTTTCCCAACCTCCGGACGGCTTATCGCCTATCTAAAAGGCAGTTGGCAGGGTATAGGTCATAATCCTTTGGGGGCCATGGCTGTTTTGGCATTGCTGATAGATTTGGCCGTGTTAGTCGGTACGGGATTGTGTTCCAGTGATGATATTGCGTTTGAGGGCCCCTTTCATTCATTGCTCAATAGTGATGACTGGAAAGATACCGTAAGCGGTTTGCACAAGCAGGCATTCAATTTTTTACTGCTCTTAATTTTCTTGCACATAAGCGCTATTGCATTTTACCGACTGGTCAAAAATAACAATTTGCTTGTGCCGATGCTGACTGGCAAAAAGCAAGTGCCTAAATTGTTCGCTTCTGAAGTGACAGGTGGTGGCGTATTACGTTTCTTAAGCACAGTGCTGGTTTCCGGCGCAGTGGTCTGGGGGATTTGGGGTAGCGTAGAATTTTTCAGACCGATAAACAGCGCCCCCGTTGTCGTTCTTACACCAAGTTTTTAAAACAATATTTCTTAATCATTGAGGACTAAACCATGAAAACAAAACTGACCTTAGCTATTATTCTTACAACAGCGGCAACAACCGCATTAGCCGGTCCAATTGAAGAACAAATTCGCTTTCGCCAATCGGCCTATTCTTTTTTGGGTTGGAATACGGGCAAAATCAAGAAACAGGTCGTCGATAATCCCGAAACCTTCAATAAAGACTATGTTTCGGCGGCAGCAAATGCCATTGCCGCTGTCGCCAATTCTGGCTTAGGCGAATTGTACGGTACGGGTACGGATCAAGGCACTGGCTGGAAAACCTCTCGTTTAAAACCTGAGTTTTTCCAGAAAAAAGACGAGGTCACGGCAATTGCCAATACGTTTAACGTTGCCGCTAACGAGCTGGCAAAAGTCGCGGCAACGGGTGAAGTTAATGCCATCAAAGCTCAATTTGGGAAGCTGGGCGAGACCTGCAAAAGTTGCCATGATTTGATTCGGATTAAAGAATAAAAGCGTTGGTCACTGGTATGAAGGGTATCCCTCGTCCAAAAGGCGGGGGATACACTGCGATTTCAGATTGCGTCAGTATGCTGTTGAAAGCCTATGACGATTAAAAATCCCCCGCTCATTTTGGAGAAACCCCATGTCCTCTATTCCATACTCTCGTCGTGAATTTCTTGCCAATGCTACAGCTGGCGTGGTTTTAGCTGCTTTACCTCTGGATGACTATGCCGCTGATGCGACTGCGGGCAACACGCCAAGACCAGCATTAGCGTCTTCATTTACCCGTGTTCATGAAGTTAAGCCTTTGCCATTCAATCCAGCAAAACTCGATGGGATTTCCGAAAAACTCATCCGCTCACACTGGGAAAATAACTACAGCGGCGCAGTTAAAGCGTTGAATACCGTTAAAACCCGTTTGGTTGCAGCCTTGGCGGACACCGATACACCGCCGTTTCTTTACAACGATCTCAAACGTGAACATCTAACTCGCACGGGTTCTGTTGTTTTGCACGAGCTGTATTTCCACAATCTAGGTGGTTCTGGCAAAGCGGGCGAGTCCTTGCAAAAAACTTTGGCTGAAGCATTCGGCAGTTACGATGACTGGGAAAAAGAATTTCGCCGCATTGGCGCAGGCTTGGGAGGCGGTTCAGGTTGGGTCGTGCTGGGCTATAACTTGCACACCGGTTTGTTGGAGAATTATTGGTTGGCAGATCATCTGCATTCCCCAGCCGTAACACTGCCCATCTTAGTGTTGGATATGTACGAACATGCCTATCAAATGGACTACGGCGCATCGGCCAGCAATTACATAGACGCATTTTTCCGCAATATCCAATGGAATGTAGTGGTCGCTAGATTGGAAAGCGCTCAAAAAATACAAGTGCTTTAACATCAACACTGTTGATATACGGCGTTTGTTATGGGTTTTAGTATCCAGCATTTATTTATTAATTTTTCAAACTTTATTGCTTAAGAGGTTTTCTATGCGTCAATTCATGTTACCCGTTGTTGGCTTGACAATTGTACTGGGCGGCTGTGTCAGTTTACCCCATCAACCTTTGCAAACGGCCTCTGATGCCTTGGCTGTTGCTAAGCTGCATACCATC
>CAJAVP010000103.1 GCA_903945375.1 uncultured Methylococcaceae bacterium
GACGTTGAGGCGGTGATGCACAAGCTTAACCATCGTCCACGAAAAACACTTAACTACAAAACACCCCATGCAGTGTTTTTTGCTGAAACAGTGCAAGAGGCCGCATGATACCTAGGATTGCACTTCGGAGTTGAATCCACGCTGGATTACAAAACGCCCGATGAAGTCTATAAAACGGCTATCGGCGGCGGTGCAAAGATTGTGGATAAATTTAATGATACTTAAAGCTTGCACACCTTATTTACGTTGAATGTCCTAATGAGAATGGCTGGAGTGACTTATGCTGTGATTGTCGGGTTAAAGCAGCTCCCACTTGTGTGAAAAACTTTTGCTTTAATACTTACTCGACCGAGCAGTCGCCAGGCGCTAAATTTAAGCGGATGATTTTTTTTAATCGAGTGTGCATAATAGCCGCTCGCTTTTAATGACCTCTAAACTTTCCATGACACAATCCATACGCTACTGGGCAGTGGTTCCGGCTGCCGGTGTTGGCAAACGCATGAATGCCGACCGCCCCAAACAATATCTGGAACTAGCTGAAAAAACCGTGCTGGAACATACCTTGTTGCGCTTATTAGCCGCCGATGTGTTTAGTGCTATTTCGGTGGCTATTTCTACTGAAGATCCCTACTGGTCTAGTTTGGCTACGGCAACACACCCAAAGATTGTTCGTGCCGCCGGCGGGAAGGAGCGTGCCGACTCCGTACTATCCGCATTAACCGCCATACGCACCGAGGCGGCGGATGTGGATTGGGTTTTAGTGCATGATGCGGCGCGACCGTGTTTAATGCCCTCAGATATTCATCGCTTGATCGATACTTTGAATAACGATGAGGTCGGTGGTATTTTGGCGCTGCCGTCACACGATACGTTAAAAAACGTGCAAAACCAATACATTACACACACTGTGGAGAGAAACAAAATCTGGCGTGCGTTGACTCCGCAAATGTTTCGTTATGGTGTACTAAAGTCGGCATTGGAAGCCAGCGTGGGTAATCTTGCCATCACCGATGAAGCCAGTGCGCTAGAGCGGCAAGGCTTACAACCCAAAATCGTTGAAGGTCGACCGGACAATATTAAAATCACTCGTCCAGAAGATTTGGCGCTAGCGGAATTTTTTATGAGGCAACAACTAATGGAGATAACAGGATGATTCGAGTCGGTCAAGGTTATGATGTGCATCGCTTTTGCGCGGGTGATCATATTATTTTAGGTGGCGTTAACATTGCCTATGAGCAAGGTTTAGAAGCGCATTCTGATGGGGATGTGGTGTTACACGCGCTGTGTGATGCCTTGTTAGGTGCTGCGGCATTAGGCGATATTGGCAAACATTTTCCGGATACCGATCCAGAATTTAAAGGCGTGGATAGTCGTGTACTGCTGCGTCATGTGTATGGCATCGTGCAGGATCAGGGTTATCGTTTAGTCAATGCGGATATGACGATTATTGCTCAAGCCCCCAAAATGGCGCCGCATATTGCCGCGATGTGTCAGCATATCGCCGATGATTTACAAACGGTGGTCGGTGCAATTAATGTCAAAGCCACCACTACTGAAAAATTGGGTTTTGAAGGGCGCAAAGAAGGCATTGCCGTGCAAGCGATTGTCCTAATTG
This sequence comes from uncultured Methylococcaceae bacterium, assembly GCA_903945375.1. GTDB lineage: Bacteria > Pseudomonadota > Gammaproteobacteria > Methylococcales > Methylomonadaceae > Methylovulum. The sequence goes on from CAJAVP010000103.1 coordinate 1,616, forward strand.
AACAACACGCATGACACTAAGTCTTCCTATTTGGCCTTATGTTTATGGCTCACCTTCCGGTCAGGGCGTTATTCGTCAGCATCCCGCCGATTTTCAGGTTACCGAGCAGTTGTCGTTTGAGCCTTCTGGCGACGGGGAACACGTCTTTTTACACATTCAAAAAACCGGCGAGAACACGGATTATGTCGCTCGCCAACTAGCGCGAATTGCCCAGGTTAGACAGCGCGATATTGGCTATGCGGGCATCAAAGACAGACATGCCGTAACAACCCAATGGTTTAGTGTTTGGCTTCCCGGACTCAAACCTGATCCGGATTGGTCAGGCTTGAACTCAGAACAACTCACAATTTTGCACACAGTACGTCATGCGAGAAAGCTAAAACGCGGGGTTTTAGCGGCGAATCATTTTAAGCTACGCATTCGCCAATGGCAGGGCGACCGCGCCGCTACACTGCAACAATTAGACTGTATCAAAACGCAGGGCATCCCCAATTATTATGGTGCACAGCGCTTTGGACATGGCGGGCAAAATGTCAGCAAAGCCTTAGCGATGTTTCAAGGCAGTAAAACGTCTCGTGACTTGCGTAGTCTGTACTTATCTGCGGCACGGTCTTACCTATTTAATCACCAACTGGCGCAGCGTGTTGAAATACAGAACTGGAATCAGGCTTTAAGCGGAGATGTATTAAGTTTTGATTTATCACATAGCCGTTTTCATGCACCGCAAATTGACGCTTCTATCTTAGCGCGTTTAGCCGCTCATGAAATCCATCCGACGGGTGTGTTATGGGGCAAAGGCGGCAGCGAGACGACCGATGAGGCATACGCCATTGAACAGGCCGTGATTGCAAGGTATCCAGAATTGGCGCAAGGCTTGCTTGATTTTGGTGTCGCTCTCGATAGACGCGCATTGCGGGTGAACGTGCAACAACTACATTGGCAATTTGAGGATGAACAAACCTTGGTATTGGCGTTTAGTTTGCCCGCCGGTTGCTATGCAACTGCCGTGTTGCGTGAATTGATTGAAATCCCTTCCTAACCCTAGACCTTAGATATGAGTTTAAAAATAGCACTGGCCCAAATCCATTTTTCAGTTGGCGATATCAACGCCAATCTTGACCGTATTGTGAATGCAGCGTGCCATGCCCGAGATCATTTGGGCGCGGCGATGATTGTTTTTCCTGAATTGACGGTTACCGGTTATCCGGCTGAAGATTTATTATTGCGTAGCGATTTTATCGTCGTGGCGAATAATGCCTTATACCAGCTCCTTGATCGTGTGAGTGATATTGCGTTAGTCATTGGCTTCCCTGAGCAAGACGGAGAGCAGCTTTATAATAGCGCGGCAGTTTTACACCAAGGCGCGATGATTGCCTGTTATCGCAAACAGATACTGCCCAATTATGGCGTGTTTGATGAGCAGCGTTATTTCCGTGCGGGTCATCAGCCCTGTATTTTTGAATTTAACGGCTGTTTTATGGGCTTAACGATTTGTGAAGATGTTTGGCAGCCTAGCATCCTCGCCGCCAATAAAGAGGCGGGGGCAGAAATTGTACTCACTCTGAATGCCTCGCCGTTTAATGTCGGCAAAATCAGTCAGCGTGAAGCGATTATTTGCCAGCATGTACAAGAGGCGCAACTACCTTTGATTTATGTCAATCAAGTCGGTGGGCAAGATGAGTTGATTTTTGATGGCGCGTCCTTTGTTGCCGATGCACAAGGCGACATTGTGTTCCGAGCGATTGAATTTCAAGAACAAATCAGCGTAGTGGAATTCCATCATGGGCAACCGGTTAAGGCCGATTGCGCTCCGCTGTTGACGGACATTGTGGCGGTTTATCAAGCGTTGGTGCTGGGCATTAAAGAATATGTCCGCAAAAATGGCTTCCAAGGCGCACTCTTGGGTTTATCGGGCGGTATTGATTCAGCATTAGTGTTAGCACTGGCCGTTGATGCCTTAGGTGCGGATAAAGTCGAAGCGGTGTTAATGCCTTCTCGTTATACACAAGCCATGAGCATAGATGATGCAATACAACAAGCCGTAGCGTTAGGGGTGACTCATCATTGTATTTCTATTGAACCTGCTGTCACGGCATTTAACGATTTGCTGGCGGACGTTTTTGTGGGGCAGGGCAAAGATACGACAGAAGAAAATATCCAAGCGCGTTGTCGTGGGGTTATTTTGATGGCGATTTCTAATAAACAAGGCAAGTTATTACTCACAACGGGTAATAAAAGCGAAATGAGCGTGGGTTATGCCACGCTGTATGGCGATATGGCGGGTGGCTTTGCGCCTATCAAAGATGTACCCAAATTATTGGTCTATCAATTAGCGCGTTACCGTAATAGTTTGTCGCCGGTTATTCCGGATCGCGTGCTGACACGCCCGCCTTCCGCCGAGCTTGCGCCGGATCAAGTGGATGCGGACTCTTTGCCGCCTTACGAGATTTTAGACCCCATATTGGAGCGTTATATCGAACAGGATCAATCTGCCGAGCAAATTATTGCCGCCGGTTTTAGCGCAGCAGATGTCGCTCGGGCAATCAGTTTGGTAGATCGCAATGAATATAAGCGCCGTCAATCGCCACCGGGTATTCGTATCAGCACTCGGGCATTTGGTCGTGATCGTCGTTATCCCATTACCTCTGGATATCGTGGTATTTGTAAATCATCTTGAGTGGAGTTAAACCATGAAACCGTATCATCTGGCTGAATTTCGCGAAGTTTATAAAGCATGGGTTGATGAGCTTGGCAATTTACTTATTGAGCTATTCCATTATGTCGCACTGTTTGTGATTGGCGCGAGTGTGGTTTGGTCAGCGGTTGTTTCTTTTGTTGGCATGGTCTCCAATGGCAATGCTAGCATTGGCGATATTCTTTTGCTCTTTATTTATCTGGAACTGGGCGCAATGGTGGGGATTTATTTTCAAACCAATGCCATGCCGGTGCGTTGTCTGATTTTTATTGCTATTACCGCTTTATCTCGATTACTGATTGCTGATATCCAAATGCACCATCAAGCGGAAACGAATACTTTATTGCTCTCCGGCTCAATCTTAGTGTTAGGTTTGGCAACTCGTCTGATTGGTAAATCTGAAGATAAGGTATAGCTACTTTTTCAAAGAGAGAGGTGCGTACTGATGCCATTATAGTGCGATAATACCCGACCCAAATTTTATAGGAGTGTCATTCACCATGTGGTTTAAAAATCTAACAATTTTCCGTCTAACCGAGGCTTTTACCTTACCAGCCGCTGAATTAGAACAAAAACTTGAAGCGCTGTCATTCAAGCCTTGTGGCCCCCATGAAGAAACTAGCTTTGGCTGGACTTCGCCCTTAGGTAAAGCCAGTCCACAATTAGTGCATAGTAGTAATGGCTTTATGATGTTATGCGGTAAAAAAGAAGAGCGAGTCTTGCCGGCTTCAGTGATTAATGAAATGGTTCAGGAAAAAATTCTCGAAGTTGAGGAGCAGCAAGCCCGCAAATTGCCCAAAAAAGAACGCACCTCGATTAAGGAAGAAATTATTTTTGATCTATTGCCTAAAGCATTTACCTTTTCTCGTAAAACGTATGCTTATATTGATCCTAAAGGGGGGTGGATTATTGTGGATGCGGCCTCTGCGAAAAGTGCCGAAGACTTACTCAGTCTTCTGCGTAAAGGTTTAGGCTCATTGCCTGCTGTACCGATTAATACGGTCGCAAAACCCACGGTGGTCATGACACAATGGTTAGTCGACAATCAAACCCCAAGCGATGTTGCGATTGAAGATGAATGTGAGCTCCGTTCGCCAGAAGAAGCAGGCGGTATCGTGCGTTGCAAACGTCATGATTTAGCACTCCCAGAAATAAAAAACCATTTAGATACCGGCAAGCAAGTCATTAAGCTGGCTATTAATTGGGATGAGCGAATTTCATTTATTTTAGATGAACATTTGAGTGTCAAACGCTTGCGATTCTTAGATTTAATTCAGGATCAAATCACTGAAATTGAAACTAACAGTGAGGCTGAGCAATTTGACGCAGATTTTTCTATTATGTCAGCGGAACTGGCTAACTTTTTACCGCGTTTATTAGCGTTTTTTGGCGGCGAACATCAGGCATAAAAAAAGCCCGATGGGGAAACCCATCGGGCTTTCATTGCTCAAAAGCAGTGATGAATTATTTCATCATTGATTTTTTGAACATGTTGTCCAATTTGCTGTTGGTATCTTGAGCATATTGGGCAGCACGGTTTGCAGCTGATTCAGCAGCAGCGGCTCTTGACGCAGCGTCGTTAGCAGCACTTTGTGCGCTAGCTGCATCAGAAGAAGCTTGAGCAACTGAAGTTTTCAAGCCGTCAATTTGTGATTGTAAGTTTTCGATATCTGAAGTGCTTGCACAACCAGCAACTAAACTAACAGCCAACGCAATCATTGATAATTTCACTACTTTTTTCATGTCATTTTCCTATCATAAAGTTATTACTACAAAAAAATCTCAAACCTGCGCGTAATTTTAGCATCGTTTCTTACATTTTCCAGCTTTATTTTATTTTGACCACCGTCCCAGTGTCGACTAACTGGCTTAAATGATCAATCTGACCGTTGGTTAATGCAATACAACCATGCGTCCAATCAAAGGCTTTGTGTACTCTTTCATCCGCTCTACCTAAGCCGTGAATACCAATTTGACCACCTAACGGTGTGTTTTGTGGCGGTATTTGGTTGTTGGCATGTGCTGCCAAAATGCGGTCATAGGTAGGCTGATTAATTATACCCTGATGTAAGGCGTTTTCAGCATCATCAATGGAAGGATAGGTTAATCCGAAGAACCGTCGAAAGGTACTTTTTTCTCCAATCCAACCGATACGGTAACTGCCATGCGGGGTGATATTATCGCCACGGTGGCTTTTAAAGCCAGCACCGCCTCGTCCAATGGCAATACTACTCAATGTTTCTAGGGTGTACTCTCCTTTTTTTACTTCAATTTTACGTGCTTTGGTATCTACCAAAAGCCAAATATTATTGCTTGGCACTGCCTCAGCAGCCAAACAATTCCCAGAGAAAGCAAGACAAATCAGTATAAAAAAAGCTCTTAACATATAAAAATTACACTCGAAAAGAATTTTGGTGTACTTTATTCCGCGCACCAAGCCACCACTGCGAAGGATCAATTATGCAAATAGAAACTATCACCACCCAAGCTTACTCTGATCAAAATCCAGGAACTTCTGGACTTAGAAAAAAAGTTAAAGTATTTCAACAAGCCGGATATCTGGAAAATTTCGTCCAGTCTATCTTTAGTTCTTTAGAAGATTTTTCTGGAAAAACCCTCGTTCTAGGCGGCGACGGTCGCTATTTTAATCGGACAGCGATACAAATCATTATAAAAATGGCCGCTGCCAACGGTTTTGGAGAGCTTATTATAGGGCAAAGTGGTTTATTATCCACCCCAGCCGCTTCACATATTATTAGAAAATATCATGCCTTCGGTGGATTAGTGTTATCAGCTAGTCATAACCCGGGCGGTCCCGATGAAGATTTTGGCATTAAATACAATGTCAGCAATGGTGGTCCCGCCCCAGAAAAAGACACGCAAGCATTTTATCAATACAGTCAATCTATCAGCAGTTATAAAACGACACATTTTGCCGATGTTGACTTAGATAATATCGGCATCCAATATCGAGGAGACTTTAAAATCACGATTATTGATCCAGTGACTGATTATGCTGAGCTAATGCAATCGATTTTTGATTTTCCTCTACTCAAGCAAAGCATCAGTAGCGGTTACATCACCTTACTTTTTGATGCAATGAGTGCTATTACTGGCCCTTATGCCAAACGGATCTTGGTTGATATGCTGGGCGCACCGGAAGCCTCAATCATCAACGCCGTACCGCTGGAAGATTTTGGTGGACATCATCCCGATCCGAATCTTGCTCATGCTCATGAATTGGCGGAGCGTATGTTTAGTGCGGATGCGCCAACTTTTGGCGCTGCATCGGATGGTGATGGCGATCGTAATATGATTACGGGGAGTCAAATTTTTGTAACGCCCAGTGATAGTTTGGCAATCATGGCGGCGAATGCCACATTAATTCCAGCGTATGCCAAAGGATTAAGTGGTGTGGCACGCTCGATGCCAACTAGCCAAGCGGTTGATCGCGTTGCCGCACAGTTTCAATTGCCTTGCTACGAAACGCCCACAGGTTGGAAGTTTTTCGGTAATTTACTAGATGCTGAAAAAATTACCCTATGTGGTGAAGAAAGCTTTGGCACGGGCTCAAATCATGTCCGTGAGAAAGACGGTTTATGGGCGGTCTTATTTTGGTTAAATTTAATCGCTCAAAAACGTCAATCGGTTGCAGATATCGTGCATGAGCATTGGCAAAAATTTGGCAGAGATATTTATAGTCGTCATGATTATGAGGCGGTAGAAACACCGATTGCCAATGCGATGATTGAGCATTTACGTGAATTAATCGCTGAACTACCAGGTAAAGCGTTTGGTGAATATGTCGTCAGCTATGCCGATGAATTTTGTTACGAAGATTCGGTGGACGGCAGTATCAGCAAAAATCAAGGCATACGCATTGGTTTTGCCAACGGCTCACGTATGGTATTCAGACTATCCGGCACCGGCACGGTCGGCGCGACATTGCGTATTTATTTGGAGCGTTTTGAAGCCGATGCCAGTCAGCACAATCAAGATGCCCAAGTGGCATTGGCCGATTTAATCACACTGGCAGAACAATTTTGTGAAATAAAAAAACGCACCGGTAGAACAGAGCCCAATGTTATCACCTAAGCCTTAAGCCATTGCGCTAAGAGTCAAATCGGCGAAACACGGCCACGTAGCGGTGTTTCGCTGTCCGCCTAATTCCCACAGCACAAGCGAATCTTTTGTTTGGGCTCTAAAAATTTAAGTAGGATTCACTTTTTTGACATTAAACATCAGTAGGGGCGGCTTTAGTCGCTCCCACTCATGTTAAAAATTTTGCTCAATAACTACATTCCGTCCAGCACAATGTTTTATAAACCCAACCTTAAGGAAAATATAATGTCCGAAATACCTAACTGCCCAAAATGCGCTTCAGAATACGCTTACGAAGATAATGGGATGTATCTTTGCCCTGAGTGCAGTCATGAATGGGCCAAAGACGCACCCGCAGACGAATCTGATACGCTGGTCGTGCGAGATGCCAATGGTAATTTATTAAATGATGGTGATAATGTCACGGTCATCAAGGACTTAAAAGTTAAAGGCTCTTCATCGGTCATTAAAGTGGGCACGAAGGTAAAAATTATCCGCTTGGTCGATGGCGATCATGATATTGATTGTCGAATTGAAGGCATCGGAGCCATGCAATTAAAATCCGAATTTGTCAAAAAGGCTTAATTGTCGCTAATTTTTGAATGTCTAGCCGGTTAGCTTTGATAATACCGACTTAGTGCTTATCCGTTCTATACAGCAATGATTAATCGCTGCTATCATTTACACCGTTTCTTCAAATTTTAACGGTGTATTTGGGCTATAAACTAACTCAGTTATGAAAAAAATTTCATTATTCATTATCTTTTTGCTTATGGGGTGCGCGGGTGTGCCGAGCGATAGCCCTGAAGTTATCCGTCAAGCCCAGCATGACCGTCGGTCGGCTGAACGCATTGCTATCGACCTGACCATTGAGCGTGATTTACGTGAAGCACTTCATGATGATCGTCAGCTTAATCAATTAACGCACATTCAGTTTAATGCATACAACGGTGCAGTTTTAGTCACGGGAGAAGCTCCTGATGCGGAACTCAAAAATAAGCTGATTGCCATGACTCGCGTTACAAAACCGGTCAAACTGGTACACGACAACATCACGCTCGCCTCACCGATTGATGAGTCCGTGCGCCTCAACGATACACAAATGACCGCTGATATTAAAACCGCCTTAACTCAAATCCGTAGTTTTCAAGGTTTTGAATCGGGTATGGTGAAGGTGATTACAGAAAATGCGGTGGTCTATTTGATGGGACAGGTGCGTAGAGAAGAAGGTACGGTCGTCATCAACGTTGTCAGGCATCGGCCCAATGTGCAACAGATTGTCACGGTTTTTGAATATCTTGACTAGATAGTTTAAAAACGCATTCTAAATGCGGATACACATCTTATAAATTTGAAAAAAAAGGAGTACGACATGAATTTATTTTTAATCACATTCGCCATTATGCTGGTTGTTGTTGGGCTGATGGCTATTGGTGTGATATTCGGCAGACGCGCCATTAAAGGCTCTTGTGGTGGCATTAATAACAGCGACTGCGTTTGTGTAGAGAAATGTGACAAAAGAAAAAAATTAGAAGCCGAAGGCCGCGTGTAATGCAATCCCAAGTATAAGACATGACCACGACAAGCTTTTATTGGCATGACTACGAAACCTTTGGTATTGATCCGGCCTTAGATAGACCGTCTCAATTTGCGGGTTTACGCACGGATACTGAATTTAACCCTATAGAAAAACCGCTAGTCATCTACTGTCGATTAGCGGCAGACAGCTTACCTCATCCAGATGCTTGCCTAATTACTGGCATTACACCACAAACGGTGGAACAACACGGCGTGTGTGAAGCGGAATTCATTGCGCGAATCCACGAGCAAATGAGTCGCCCTAACACCTGTTCATTGGGTTACAACACACTACGTTTTGATGATGAGGTAACGCGTAATTGTTTATATCGCAATTTTTACGATCCTTATGCACGTGAATGGCAGAATGGCAATTCGCGCTGGGATTTGATTGATACCGTTAGAGCAGCACAAGCGTTAAGACCTGAGGGTATTCAGTGGCCTGTTACGGAAGCCTTAGAGCATAACGCCCCCCCTTCACCTAGTTTTAGGTTAGATCAACTAACGATTGCCAACGGTATCACACATGAGGCAGCACACGATGCCGTGTCGGATGTCTATGCCACTCTAGGCATGGCGCAATTGTTAAATAAGGTTCAGCCTAAGCTGTATCAATTTTTGCAAGCACATCGGTTTAAACAAGAGGCAAGCGATTTGCTTCAGCTGGGTCGTTTTAAACCGGTGGTACATGTGTCCAGCAAATATTCGGCTCGAAACAATTGCCTAGCAATCGTGTTACCTATTTGCAAACACCCGACCAATGCCAATGGCATCATTGTTTACGATTTATCGTATGATCCAGAACCCTTGCTGAGCTTAAGTGCGGAAGAGATTAAATACCGCCTGTACACGCCCAGCAAAGATTTGCTGGATGGCGAAACCCGCGTTCCGCTTAAAACCGTTCATACCAACAAATGCCCCGTATTAGCACCGATTAACGTCATTCGTACGGAGGATGCCTGTCGCTTAGCGCTGGATTTGGATTTATGTTATGCAAGAATCGCGATAATTAAAGCGGCTATTGGCTTAAGCGAAAAAATTACAGCGGTGTTTGGTTTTCCAGATAACGCAACAGAATCCGTTGATCCCGATCTAGCGATTTATCGCGGTGGTTTTTTTACGGATGCCGATAAGCAAAAAATGGCAAAAATCAGAGCCAGTACGCCCGATCAATTAGCCCTCTCCAAATTTAATTTTACCGATGCGCGCTTAGCCGAGATGCTGTTTCGATATCGCGCTAGAAATTATCCAGAAACCCTAAGCCAAGCTGAAGCAACACAATGGCGGGAGTTTTGTGTTAATCGCTTAACCGGTAAGGTAAAAGGCGCAGGTATTACATTAGCAAACTATTTTGCGCGATTAGCGGCATTAAAAACCGAGAATGCGAATATTGAGCTAATCTGCGCTTTAGAAGACTATGCGCGGGATAAAATGCAGCAGCTTAATATGGGCTAAAGAACCAAACATCCGTCCCGTTTTTATCTGTGCGTTGTAGCCCGCCACGGTGTGGTCGCGTTTAGTCGTGTAAGTGTTCAGCCCCCTCCTTAAATTAATCATGGTTATTGGCTTGTTCTCTGACATGGTATGAAAACAGTCTTTCCCCTTTGCAAAAGGCGGGCTAAGGAGGACTTATAAAGCCAGCAATACATTGATTTTTAATGCATTAAGCATTAACTTAATAGCAGTGGGGCAAAGCCTGCACTCCGCCTATTGGTAACTTGCCTAAGTTATTCCATGCTCATTTCTAAGCCGTCATATCGGTCGGAATTCAACTTAATGGCAGTAATAGGAGGAGTCTGAATAATTACGTATTTTCTAATGGCACACGATACACTGACCAATTCGTTTTGATTCACTTACTTTTTACCGGTAACCTTTGGACTTGCAAATGAAACTTGTCGATACCCTAATCCACGCGCGTTGGCTTATTCCCGTTGAACCTGAATCTAGTACTTTAGAGCATCACAGCCTCGTCATTGATGCTGGCAGAATTGTTGACTTATTGCCTACCGAGTTTGCTAAACAACAGTATCGAAGTCAGCACACGGCAAACCTTGATCATCATGCCTTGTTACCCGGCTTAATCAACAGCCACACCCATGCCGCCATGAGTTTGCTACGTGGCATCGCCGATGACTTACCTTTAATGGATTGGTTAAATCATCACATTTGGCCATTAGAACAAAAATGGATGGGAGAAGCCTTTGTCAGTGATGGCGTGGATTTAGCCATTGCTGAGATGATACGTGGCGGTACGACCTGTTTTAATGATATGTATTTTTTCCCCGATATCACCGCTCAACAGGCAATCGCACAGGGCATACGCGCCAGTATTGGCTTGATTGTGTTTGACTTTCCAACGATTTGGGCAGAAAACAGTGCCGAATATTTGGTAAAAGGATTGGCATTACAAGAAAGTCTTCGCGATCAGCCCTTAATTACCACCACTTTTGCCCCACATGCGCCGTATACCGTTTCTGACATCCCTTTACAAAAAATCAGCCAGTTATCTGAGGAACTGGGCAGACCGGTACATATTCATGTCCACGAAACTCGCCATGAAATTGAACAAGCCCTGCAACAAACCGGAAAGCGCCCCCTGCAACGATTGCAAGAATTAGGCTTGGTTAATTCCTTACTCATGGCAGTACATGCAACACAACTGACGGACGCTGAAATTAACTTACTGGCTGATGTTGGCGCATCTATTGTGCATTGCCCAGAATCCAATTTAAAACTCGCTAGTGGTTTTTGTCCGGTGGCGCGTTGTCTTGCCGCCGGTGTGAATGTGGCATTAGGAACAGATGGTGCCGCCAGCAATAATGACTTGGATATGTTTGGCGAACTGCGCACGGCGGCGTTATTGGGCAAAGCCGTTGCGGAAGATGCCAGTGCGATTCCTGCTATGACGGCATTACGCATGGCAACCATTAACGGCGCGAAGGCTCTGGGGCTGGATCATGAAATTGGCTCCTTGAGTGTAGGTAAGTCTGCCGATGTGATTGCCATTGATCTTAGCCTATTAGAAACGCAGCCTTTATATTGTCCCGTATCACAAATTGTCTATGCCGCCAGTCGTCAGCAAGTAACCGATGTTTGGGTGGCGGGTAAGCGCTTATTAAATCAACGGCAATTAACCACGATTAATCTTGAAGTGTTAAATGCGAAAATAAAAGAGTGGCAGCGTCGTTTGCAATTAATTTAACAGCAAACCCCACATCGTTATCTACTAAAGACACAAAACATGAATAATCCCGACATCAAGCAAAAAGCAAGTATTCTGGTCATTGATGATAGCCCCGAAAATATCACTTTAATGAGTGACTTGCTTAAAGAAAGCTATAAGGTCAAGGTCGCTACGAGTGGACGACGGGGCATTAGTGTCATCCAAAGTAAAAATCCGCCAGATATAATCTTATTAGATATTATGATGCCAGAGATGGATGGTTACGAAGTGTGTCGACAAGTAAAATTAAATGCCAATACCCGTGATATCCCGATTATTTTTCTTACTGCAAAAGCGGAAAAAGAAGATGAGCGTTATGGGTTGAAATTGGGAGCGATTGATTACATCACTAAACCGATTAATCCCGCTATATTGATGGCAAGAGTGGCAAATCATCTGGCGATAAAGTCAATCGCAGATGATTTACGCAAAAAAAACGCGCAATTAGAAATGCGCGTAAAACAACAAGATGAAGAGGCGACCGCTTTAATTGCAGGCGTTCTTGTACAGGAAATTGACTTAAAAAAATTAAAAATTGTGTTCCATAAGTTAAGTGAATTGCTGATAAGTGAAGATCCCGTCGCGGCGGTTTATTTTCTAAAACATCAAGATTTTCTACACTCAGCACTCGCTGAGCAATTTGAACAGCTACAAAGTAAACTGACCGAGCTTAAGTTTGCTGCTGCACTCAAACTGTTACAACAGGCTGAATTAGAATGGCAGCGCTTTAGTTAAATCGCTTGGCATTATTGTGTTACCTCGCTCGGAGTAACCGTTTAGCCCCCACATTAAAAAACCTAGCATTTTCCCGCGAAAAAAGAAAAACTATAGCACATGACACTAAGCGACCACGACCTGACCCAACTAAATACGAGTTATCTGGATACACTGCCAGAGGATAACTTGCGCTCATTGAGCAAGAAGCTGCTGGTGGACTTGAAGGAAGCGCGGGAGCGGTTGACCCGGACTCCAGAAACAAGTTCAGTACCCCCGTCATCCCGTGAACCGTGGAAAAGCGCAGACACCAAAGAGACGCCTCACACAACCGAAGCCATTGTTGATGACCACACAGTTGAACCGGGAGAGCTAGGAACGACGCAAACTCAAGACAGCCAAACACCCCAGAAACCGCCAATTCAGAGACTATCCCAACCACGAAAAAGAGGGGGAAACCAGGACGGCGCAAAGGTAGTCAAGGTTATAGTCGCGAGCTTACCTTGGAAGTCACCCGAATAGTGTTGTGGTGTTGCTAATAGTTGTCATCAGTGGCGTGTTGTTAGAATTACCAGACACGTTTAATCCACTGCTTAACGACATTTCACCATTATACAATCCGCCCACCGTACAATCTGCTTTACCCGCAGACGGTGTGCGACTCAATATCGACCGTGCCACACAAATCGCGCAACGCTATTATCCTAGTGCACAGTTGCGTTGGGTGGAAACTCCTCAGAATGATCGTGCCGCCTATTGGGTCATGCTCTATCAAGCCGGTGAGCCTAGTCACCGCTTTCCTAAAACAACCGTTTGGATTGATCAATACACCGGCGCAGTGCTGGCAAGCCGAGACCCTAGATGGCAAAGTGGCGGCGATACGTTTATTAGCTGGTTACATCCATTACATAATGGTGAAATCTTAGGCTTAACAGGCCGCTGGCTCATTTTTGCCAGTGGATTTGTGCCATTAGTGCTTTATTACACTGGCTTCGTGCGTTGGTGGCAGAAAAAACGCGCCAAGATTAAAGGTACTCCGTATAAAAGCCAATAAACTGATGATACCGACTTCGACCAGATGATGGCTTATGATTCGAGTGAAGGTACTATCTAATAAAAAGCTGCGCGTATTATAATCTGCACATTCGCTTCTCATTTGAGACTATCAGCTTAAGACAGGACATCGAGTAACTTCAATGGGTTAAACGTCAGTCAAGCCACGGCAAAAATGGACGCGGGTGTCTAGCAGTGGCTGACCGACTATACCTTCAGCTTTTGGCATACCCCTGCTACTCGCTAAGGCTCAACCCGGCTGAATACCTGATCCATGAAGTGCGGCAAAATGGTTTGTATCAAGTGTTCTGTACGTTAATCCTGGAAGAAAAGGCGGCACGCATAAAAAACCAACTGGCACGGGGTTGCCCATGAACGAACAGCAAATGCGAAGGTTGTTCGATTTTATAGCCCAGTCTAAAGTTAAATGGTTTTTAGGGTGAGAGGGGAGTAGTAAATTGAGACTGAAAAATAGTTTCTTCATTTTTTTAGTTAACTATAAAATCTGATTTTTTAATTTATCAACGGAACAATATCCAAATGGGAAGAGCGTATCAAAATCGTAAAGTGTCTATGGCTAAAACCTCTGATGCTAAAGCTAAGGTTTACAGCAAATATGGACGAGAAATTTATGTTTGTGCCAAAGCAGGGGGCGTTGATCCTGCTGGAAATTTGTCTTTACGAGGACTTATAGAGCGAGCCAAAAGAGATCAGGTGCCTTCACACGTTATTGATAAAGCAATAGACAAAGCTAAAGGTGGTGGGGGTGAAGATTTCGCACCAGCGCGTTATGAAGGCTATGGGCCGGGTGGTAGCATGGTGATTATTGATTGCCTGACGGATAATCCTAACCGTACTTTTGGTGATGTACGTCTGTGTTTTACAAAAACTAAATGCAAGATTGGCACACAAGGAACTGTCAGTCATATGTTTGATCATTCCGCCATTTTGGCTTTTTACCACACTGATGAAGATCAAGTGCTAGAAACATTATTAGCCGCCGACGTAGATGTTACTGAAATTGAAAACGATGAAGGTAAAATCACCGTATTTTCATCACCGGCTGACGCCTTTAAAGCTAAGCAATCCTTGATGGATGCCTTTGGTAGTATTGACTTTGAAGTTGATGATGTCCAATTTTTACCCAAAAGCAGTACCGTCATTAGCGGTGATGATTTGTTATTGTTTGAAAAATTTATGGATATGCTAAATGAGCTAGATGATGTGCAAAATGTCTTTCATGATGCTGAGTTTTAAAAAATCATCTAAAACATTATTTAGTGTCTGCGCCGTAATATAGTTGACTCCAAAAAAATAGGCTGTGCGATAAAATGGGGGCTACCCTAAAAAGGTAGGCCAAAATGGGCGAAAAAAACGTACGGTAATGATCTGCGCACAAAAAGCTAAAGTGGCGTTGGCGGCAGTGAAAGGCAGCAAAACGGTCAATGAGATAGCCCAAGAATATGGTGTTCACCCGATGCAAGTCGGTCTATATGAAGAAGGCATTATTGGTTGTGCCAGCCAGTTGGTTGATGTGACGCGCAGCATCAAGACCATCGATCCACAGAACGACCCTGAGTGGTTATACGCCAAGATAGGCCGGCTCAACATGGCGCTGGAGTGGCGGAAACCCACACGGGGCACTAGAAAAAAGTCCGAGATCAGTCTTTAAGTCAACGGCAGGGCTGGACAACTCCGGGCATTGCACGATCGACCGTTTACGCTGTTAAGACAACCGTTGTGGATGAGGAACATGGACGGTCGGGGCTGGTCATTAGACCATATTTTTGTTGAACGGCTATGTCGGAGTGTCAAGCACGAGGATGTTTATCTGAAAAACTACGCTTCGATGCCTGAGCTGTTATTGGGGTTGCCGAGTATTTTGAGTTCTAAACAGTAAACGACCTCACTAGGCATTAAGCTAATAGAACGCCGGATTATGTCTATCTGACAAGAGAAGGCGGAGCAAGAATAGTCGATCATTTTAGCGGCCAGCAGGATTATTCAACAGAAGAAATAGGATAGCGCTAATCCGTTTTACATAGAGATGACACCCTCTTAAATACGCAATGTGCGTCTGGACTATGAGGTTCACTATCGTTTTTTTGCCAAAAGTATTTTCAGAGTAGGTTTGGATTTCATTAATGATGCCTTGTTTAAGCTAGCGTTCTCTTTTGGAAATACGATTGTGTCATTGTTTATGTTCCTTGATATGAAAAAGACTACTGACTTTTGATAATTTTTGTCATGTACAGAGCCCGTTCATTGTAACGGTGATTTCTCACCAAACCTTTGAAACTAAGCTTTAAGCGAAAACGAATGAAGGCGGTTATAAATGATAGCTATCGCACTAACGACATATTTGGCTTGAAATTTTAATGTGTTTGCCCAGCTATTCAGGCTGTTAAAGCACGCATTAAGTTATGGGGGTATTTATGGTAAGGTGCTGATTTATGTTTAACGGAATTTTATCTGACTAATGACACCTAATAGTGAATTTCAAACCGCCGAAATAGAGCGTCTGTCTAACCAATTAGCAGCTATTTTGGAAACTATCGAGCAGATGGTGAATAACGAAAAACCGTATTTATTAGCTTTGTATCAGGCCAGTTTGGGCAATTTGGAATATGAGTTGATCAAATTACAGGTTGAATGTCGTGCTTTACAACAGCGTATCGAACGGGCTACAGCCCTGCTTAATCGAGGTGAAAAATTAACCGAGCAGCATTTGCAAGCTATTGAAACGCAGGTTTTACAAGAGTTGGCGAGTTGGTATGAACAGCTCAAGCAACAAGAGCAGGCTGTTAATGCGGGCGTTGTGTATCTGAGTGGTTTGTCGGCGGTCGATAACAAGACCTTACAACACGCTAAGCAATTGTATCGACGCCTAGCCAGATTGTTACACCCTGATGTCAGTCCAGAGAATCAGGCATTATTCGAACGTTATTGGCAAGCTGTGCAAGAGGCTTATCGTCAGATTGATGCCGATTTATTGGAGGCATTATTACAACTGGTTGAATCAGCAGCATTAAAAATACGCAATACTAAAGAAACGCCTGACGAAATGATTGCCCGTTTAAAAACCTTAATTGAACAGCAAACCGAGCGTTGGACGCAACTGCTTAACCAGATGCCCTTTTGCTGGGCAACACAATTACAAGATGAAGACTGGATTTGTGAGCGTCAAGCCGTGTTGCAACAGTCGATTACTGAGGCGAGTCAACATTGGGCGTTATTGATAGTGCGCCATGCACAGATCGTCACTGTTGCAATGGGTGATTAACTATGAATTCGTTGCTACCTACCAGTGACCTAGTTCAACAATTGATGTTGTTGACGTTAGAGAAGAAAGCCATTGCATTCCCTTTTGCAAAAGATATTTTTCTGCTAGAAACCCATGTGGCGGGTTTGGGCTATTACGAAATCAACACGCTGAATGAACCATTAACAATAGCCGAACCTTTGCTTCTGCGCCGCGAGCCAGATAACCCGCACGATTCGCTAGCTATTATAGTTTTAGCCCGTACCGATCAGAAGCTCGGCTATGTGCCACGGCATCGTAATCCGGTTTTGGCGCGGTTGATGGATGCCGGTAAAACGTTGATCGCGGAGGTGGCTAGTTTGCAGGTAGGTAATGCGGCATTGTCGCGCAATGAAATTACCGAAGTTCGGTTGAATATTTCGATGAGAGAATAGCGCGTTGACTGTATGTCTTTGCAGGGGCTATCAAAACACTTGGTTTATCTAGGTTCGCCTCAGTGTCTACCAACTTAAAACGAGACATCCAGTAATTTCAATGGGTTAAAAGTTAGTCGATCACGACGCTTTCGAGGTAATGGCCGTTCTCCTATTCTATCCAGCACCCATAAAAATAGGTCTGGAAAGTCGGTATTAAACAAACGCATGGCGGCTGTTGTTTCATCTCCACGCTTAATGTCGTAGTTATGACTCACCGTCAATGCTGTTAAGTGATTTTGGCTTAAGCCACGACCATTGTGAACCCTCTGTGACAAACAACCATTGCGCCCATCACTGTATCAACACCCTATTAAACGCAGTCACACACGAAAAAATCAGCGTACACGATCTAAAAACAGGTGAACTCGAACACCTACTGAATGCCTTGCCTGAGCTGTGTCAACTCAAATCAGTAGACGATAAAAAAACCGGCAAACCGTTCAACTGGGGCGACATCTACGCCCATTTATCCAGCTGCTACGGCTGGGCGTATGACAACATCGATAATCACATGACCCTAAGCCGATTAGATGAATACGAGGCTTATCAGCGCGAAAATCCGCCCACACACTTACTCGTCAAAGCGTATTTGGGCTATGAATATCAAGATCAAAAAGCCGGTAATGCGTTCTTAGTCGCGATTGCTGCACAAGTGACAGGACAAACAAAGCAATGAGCTAGTGCAACACGGAACGAATAGCACCCACTAGCAATACGATTATCGTAATAAACACCAACAGCATAAAAATCGGCATTAACAACGGAATGAATACCGCGACTAAAGGAAACGCAGGCGCAAGCAACGCCACTGCAAGCCCAAAGAGTGATAAACGAACAATAAACTTTTCCATGAGTGTCCTATGTCGAATGATCTAAACTTACAATTAAGAATCTCTGCCAGTGCCACGGATGCGATTAAAGCCTTTGGTGACTTAAAGCGATCATTGTCAGAAATCGGCACAGCGGTCACTGAGGCACAAGCCAAAACGGCGCAATTAGCGCGTGAGTTTAGAGACTCTCAACAACAAACCGAAGCCTTACGCGTTCAATATGCGCTTGGGACAAGGGCATTGCAAGACCTTGCTGAATCGGCAGGCAGAACCTCACCACAATACCGCGCTTTAGCGGCCGAAGTCAGACAATTACACGGCGATTTACGCCAATCTGAGCAAAGCACCACGCAATCTGAACGTGCTTTTGATTCCACCCTGCACCGCACCGCACAATTGCAAGGGCAAATGGAGTCGATGCGTGCTGCCGTGCATCGGCATCGTGAAGCTTTACGCGAACAAGGCATTGATGTTAGAAATCTCGCCTCAGAATATACGCGTCTACAACGTGAGGCAGGTCAAGCTGCCGCTGAACAAGCGCGTCAAGCGTCAATCTGTGGCAACCGCGAAACGCTAGGGCTTACCCCGCATTCTGAAATTCAAGGTCGAATTAATCCGTAAGGTGGATTCGTTGTAACCAGCGTAGGGTGGATAAGCGTTAGCGGCATCCACCACACCCCTTATAAGGTGCATGACGCTAACGCTTATCCACCCTACCGTCTCGCAATAGCTTGATATTGGCTTAATCAAACCGCCCTTGGAAAACTGGGGGCGGTTTTTTTATGTGCTATACTTCGCCCCAATGCTCCTATTTTTAAATCCCTACTCATCTATCCGCAGGTGTTAATCATGGCTTTGGCACAAGAAGACCTTGAGCAAATTCAATGGCTCATCAAAAAATCCCTCGCAGAAACCCCAGAAGCTTTAAACGCCAACGTGCGTTATGAATTAGATTTGCGCGAACGCACTATCCGTGTCGAAGAAGAACTCCGTCATCAACGTGAATTGATGACTGAAGGCTTTAAGCAAATGGATAAGCGTTTTGAGCAAATGCAGCTAGAGATGAATAAACGCTTTGA
>CAJAVP010000104.1 GCA_903945375.1 uncultured Methylococcaceae bacterium
GGTTCATGCCCGCATTGCTGCCATGAATGTCATGACCTATCTCGGCATGCCGGTTTCCGTCCGGGTAGGGACAACTGCGTCTTAATAAAAAAGGGGATAGGGGTAGAATAACCTTCTGATTGTTTATACACCAACGCCAATAGGGACTAACGCTAGACTGCGACAAGCTGACGCGCGGCAAAATGCCATATTTTCATTATCGAGTGTAGCGGCTAGAATCATCTCACTCTTAACGCAACAGTGCCTCCTAAAAGGGTTTAAGAGTTTTTGTGCGGTTAATTTGCATTAACCGCATTTTTTTTGCCCATCGGTTTACTTCGCTATTATCTGGAGACATTTTGCCGCGCGGCAACTGTCGCATATTTAATTTCTGTTAAGAAAGCTAAAATTAAGCCAATCACTATTTTGCATTTTGTATATAGATTATTTACCAAAGGATACTGCCATGTTGAATCAACAAGATTTTTTAACGCTTAACCAACTTGATTTAGACAACAAGCTTATTTTGCCAACCCAAAAATTGCTTAACCAAGTCAATTTACAGCTTAACCGTTTGTATCAAGATATTCGTAGTGCATTGATTGATGCTCATAGTTCTGTTGCTACCACTGCCAAACAGGTTTACGAGCAACCCGGTGAAACCCTAGATGCTTGGTATGAGCAAACGTTGTTACCTCTCTATCGAGAAGGGCAAATCAGTCTGAGTACAGGCACGGAACAGGCGAAGCAGTATTTATACGCTTTTTGGGATAATCCTAGACAGGTAACGGAAGCAAGCGTTGAGCCGCTCACCCTCTATATGTTGGACGTTGCTGATCAATCGGCACAGTATTGGCTAGCCTTCACGGTAAATCCTGAATTATTTATCAGCACAGCATTCGCGCCTATAACAGAGTATCTGAGTACCCTTAATGATGCCGCAGAAGTTGTTTTAGTCAACGGTTATTACAGCGTGGTGGAGTTGTTCAGTTTATTGATGGCGCAACCTTCCATAACATTGCAAGCGATGTATCACAATACCTTGTCTGCTTTACTGGAAATCTATTTTGATACTATTTCTTCGCTACTGATCAGCGCGTAAATGAAAAGGAATACAACACGGTGTGGTCATTAGACCCACAATTACCTAAAATCAGCTACGTGTCAGGCCAACTCCTGAGGGGCTTAACGGTTGCCACTTTGGCAACAACCTAATCAAATTCATCCTTTACCAATATCATCACCAACACGTCACTCAACCGCTGCTGTTAAAACAATTGCAAGATCTGGGTGTTGACATATCCAGTGGTCGGTTAAGCCCGTTTATCACCGATGGTCTGGATGTGTTTCATGATGAAAAAGATCAGATACTCCAAGCCGGATTATCCGTATCATCGTACGTGCATACCGATGACACTGGAGCGCGTCACGATGGCAAAAATGGTTATTGCACGCATATTGGCAATGAACTGTTTGCCTGGTTTAGTCGTACGGAAAGCAAAAGCCGCATTAACTTCCTAAGCTGTTTAGGCCAACAAGGCAGTGACTACTTTTATGTGCTGAATGCCGACGCCTTCACGTATATGAAACAACAAAAACTGCCGCAGGTTTTGTTATCGCGTCTTGAGGGTTAAAGTGACGTGGTGTGTACCCTACCGCTAGCCCATCCTGCGGAGAATGCAGTACGTATCGAAACCGCCCTTGATTGGGAGAAATGGCTGGATCAGCATGACATCAAAAACAAACGGCATCGGAGAATTGTCACCGAAGGTGCGTTAATGGGCGGTTTGTTAGCCCAAGGTATTCACCTTGAGTATTGTCAGCGATGATGCCTGACAATTTAATGTCTTTGACCATGCCTTATGTTGGATTCACGCGGAACGGCTGTAGATGATATACGTGAACAACTCTGGCAGATATACCGAGATATGAAAGCCGACAAACTTAATCCGACGGCAAGCCAGGCTGAAGACATCAAATGTGATACCTTTGCCAGCTTAAAAAAGACCTGCCTAAAGCACAAGCAATGTATTGGCATTATCTTAAGGATAGGCAGCTGGGCGGAAACACCATTCCGCCATCGCCTGATTTGATTCGGGCAGCGGCTACCTGTGGGTAATGAGAAGTTACATATTCTTGGGCTATCTCATTGACTGTTTTGTTGCCTTTCATAGCTTCTAACGCGACTTTAACTTTTTGTGGCCGGTCATTATCGTGCGCTTTTTTTCGCTCATTTCGGTCTATCTTTTTTGATAAACACTATCCTATCGTACTGTCTGGATTTCGGGTTCTACTCTATTCGTTTAGTCTTGCTCATTTTTCGCTTGAAATAATAAGTGTGCCATTTTATTCGCTTTGGTTTTCAAATAGCCCAGATTATCGGTATTAGCAGGTATTTCAATGGGAATACGTTTGCTCACCCTAATGCCTAAGTGCGTCAATCCGTCTATTTTTTCGGGGTTATTGGTGATCAACTCAACTGATTTGATTTGTAAATCGTCAAGCATCAAAGCGGCAATCGTGTAATCGCGCTCATCCGCTTGATAGCCTAAATGAAGATTGGCATCAACCGTATCCATACCCTGATCCTGCAAGTTATAAGCTAGCAACTTTTTAAGCAAGCCAATACCCCGACCTTCCTGACGCAGATAAATTAATACGCCACAACCTGCTTGATCAATTAAAGCCATTGCCAGCGCTAATTGCTCACCGCAATCACAACGCCTAGAGCCTAAGACATCACCTGTAAAACATTCTGAATGGATACGAACGGGCACATTCTCTTGATGAGCTACATCACCTTTAACAAGAGCAATATGTTCTTTATCGTCTATGTTATTGCTGTAATAGTGCAGAATGAATGTGCCATGCTCGGTAGGAATAGGTGTTTTTACTAGATTTTCTAATTTTGGCTTCACGTCAGTTGTTATTTTAAGATAATTCAAAGAAAGTATATTTCGGCCACAATGGCAACAAAAATCAATTTTTAGTGTATTTTACATGAGTCGTGTGGACTTAGCGCCATAAATACCAAGGCTTTTAATCTGTCAAAGACAGTAAGCGATAATGAAGAGGGATTTTTTCATAATTAGCCCAAAATTTAATTTTAGAAAACGGTAAAGCTGTTTTAAAAGAGCCTTTTTAAACTTAAAAAAACCGACACACAGACCGACCGCTAAAATCATTACTCTCTAATTTAAATCAACAAATCATTCATTTTATGTTTTTGTGAGCCAACGTTCAGATCCGAATAAGCCTTAAAAACTTTCTTGACTTTATCTTATAAAAAGCCGACGATTAAACATACCTAATCAGCATGTCTTAGGGTATTTATAAATTGATTTTGCAATCCCACCCGTTTACTCGGCTTTATCAACTATAGCCATGAGGATAACATCATGAACACTATTTCAAATTTACCAAACAGCTCGGTTAACACCTCCTCTTCCACTGCATCCGCTTTGCGGGCACAAAATCTAGAAAGTAACGAGCCTGCCGTAGAATCAAAACCCGATAATAGTCAAGACAGTAGCCTGTCTGTATCCAAAGAAACGGTTAGTTTGTCAGATTCATCAATCAAACTTTCTAAATCCGTTCCAGCCATTATCAGTGGCAAATCTTCTGCCATCGAAACGAGCAGCCAAGCCCAGCAAACTACAGATTTTTTAGCCGCTGGCTTCGCAAATAATCCTGCTCAAGCACGAGGCGCTTTTAGCAATGTCAACTCAGGTGTCGTCAGTGCCTCTCTAATGAATTGAGGCCCATTTCTCCGTCTCTTCATAACGCAGTCACTGCCATTTCATAAAATGGCAGTGACTAGATAGCAAATCCATTATCAATTCTCACAAACACATCAGGTTGATCTGCTGCACTGCGCGATGAATCAAGCGTGCAAAAGCGTTAATTGCGCCTTTTGCATCAGCTGTTGAGCTAGCTTGCTCAAATGGCATAGATTGCTTAAAAACCAATTGACTTTCCCTATCATAAGCTTCGACTAACAGACTTAACAGCACTCGCGAGCGCTCCGGCGTATCAAATTGTTGTTCAAAATCTAACACATGAATCCGTAACCGATAAATAGCTGAAGCTGTCTTGCAATAATCCGCCTGATTAGCTAAACCAGGTAAGCTGGTCTCCACTTTATCTAGCGACTGAGCCTTTTGACTCAACAAATATTGCTCAAATAATTGCACTGGCGGTGCAATCCAGCGATCTTTCGCATAATATCTAATTTGTGTCTTGTCGGCGTAGTTAAGCCGGTAGCGAATGCGAGTATCGGTTAGCCATTCTGGAGCAGTCACATCAATCTTGATGCCTTCTGTTACTAAGCGGGCTTGATGGGTAATCGGCACACCAAAATCATGAACCGCAATCGGTTCAGGCGAGGTACTGCAAGCGACACTGCCGATAATAAATAAGCTGATGAAGAATACATTCATTTCGGCACCTCAAAACCGCTCTCACCCGGGCCGGGTAGCACAGCATCATTCCCTAGCAACAAACTTTGAGGGTTATTCTCAATGCTTGTCGCCATCCGTTTAACGTGTAAGCTGGTTGTGCGTAATTCATCTAATAAGTCATTCATTTTTGGTAAGGTGGTTTGTCTAAAATCATCGCTAGTGGCTTTACCTGTATCCGCCAAATCGCCTATTTTGATACTAAGATTTTTGACACGCCCCGTTAAATCCTGCAATTCTCCCGTCAAGCTATCAAAATGCTGTAAGGTTTTACGGGCATCAGCACTTAAAGCGGGCACTTGCGCTAAAGCGAAATCAACCCGACGTTGTAAATCAGCTAATTTAGCTGTCAGACCATTCAGATGATCCAAAATATTAGCAATATTATCGGTATTTTTATCGTCCAACAAAACGCTCAGTCGAATCATTAAATGATCTGCTTTTTTAAGTAAATCCTCACCTGAGTTCATTAATTTATCAGTCAGTGAGGGTTTTAATGGAATTCGATACAAAGGATTATTGCCAGAAGGCAGTGGTTCTGCAATCGTGCCGGCATCTTCTAAATTGATCTGAGTTAAGCCCGTCACGCCTTTTAACTGTAAGTTGGCAAAAACACCTCGGCTTAAAATAATCGTTTTATCAACTTCAATAGGCACTAAAATCGTTCCGGTGTCATTTGGATCAAACTGAATATTTAACACCTTACCCACGGCTATGCCTCTAAAAAAAACCACCGACTCAGGGTTTAGCCCCGAAACCGAGGCCCGTGTTGAAACGACATACAAATTGCGCTCACGTTCAAAATGCCCTAGCCAGTAAACAATTACAACGGTCATTAACACTAACGTGACTAGGAAAAAACCTGTTAATGCCGCATGATTATCTCTGCCCATCACTGGCCTCTTACTATTGAAAAACACGCTTAGCGCGTTGATTATGAAAAAATTGTGCGATGAACGGATGCTCGCCATTCATCACCTCCGCTAATGTACCGTAGGCCACCAAATGGCGATCAGCCAATACCGCAATTTGTGTGCATAAATCACGCAAAATATCCAAATCATGCGTCACCATCACCACAGTAAACGCCAATTCTTGATGCAAATTTGACAATAAATTAACAAAATCCTGGCTAGCAATAGGATCAAGACCGGCCGTTGGCTCGTCCAACAGTAATAAACTAGGCTCCAAAATCAATGCCCGCGCTAATGCTACACGTTTAATCATGCCTCCGGATAAATCAGCCGGTTTTAAACGTGCATCTTGTTGGCTTAAACCAACGCTTTCTAATTTCATGAGTACCAGCCTAGTGATTAATTTAGTCTCGTTAAAACCCAACTCACGCAAGGGAAAAGCAATATTTTCAAATACACTCAACGCACTAAACAAAGCCCCTTTTTGAAATAACATCCCGCAATTCGTCCGTAATTGCCGTTTGTAATCAGCTGCGTTGAGTAATGATTGCCCCATCACGTAGATATCGCCCTGACTCGGTTGTTGTAAGCCAATTAATTCACGTAGCAGCGTTGTTTTTCCGCAGCCTGATGCGCCGACTAAGCCTAAAATTTCGCCATGCGGCAAACATAAATTAATATCTTGATGAATGAGTTTATCGCCAAACCGCGTCCAAACCTGTACTAGCTTGATGGCACAAGAGTCGCTCATGGCATACCTGTATTCATGAATAAAATCGCAAACACCGCGTCAATCATAATCACCAAAGTAATGGCAGCAACCACAGAATTAGTGGTTTGATTACCCAAACTAACCGTATTCGGTTGAATACGAAACCCATAGTAACAAGCAACCAAGGCAATCACCAAGCCAAATACCATGCTTTTACCTAAGCCAATCAACACATTGGATAAAGGCACCGCATCGGGCAAACGTTGAAAAAATTGTTGATAATTAATATCGAGCGTATCTTGCGCCGAAAACATGCCGCCACACAACGCCATACTACTGGTCCACACGCTTAATAAC
This sequence comes from uncultured Methylococcaceae bacterium, assembly GCA_903945375.1. Classification (GTDB taxonomy): domain Bacteria; phylum Pseudomonadota; class Gammaproteobacteria; order Methylococcales; family Methylomonadaceae; genus Methylovulum. The sequence goes on from CAJAVP010000104.1 coordinate 6,420, forward strand.
GGCATAGCCACAGCTAACGCAAAAACTTTTGGCAAAACCAAACGCAGCGAATGAGAAATACCCATTGCCGACAAAGCATCTAATTCTTCCGTAACGCGCATAATACCAATTTGTGCCGTCATTGCTGATCCGGAACGACCGGCAACTAAAATGGCGGCCAATAAAGGCCCCAGCTCTCGAATAATGCTCAAACCCAAAATATTGATGATATAAATTTCCGCGCCAAACATTTTTAGCTGCAAGGCCGACAAATAACTCAGCACAATACCAATTAGAAAACCAACTAATGCGGTAATCCCCAACGCTCGAACACCTGCATCATAAATCGCTCGAGAAATTTCCGCCCAAGGCATTCGATTTGGATAACGGACAACATAAAAACTATCCAGTACTAATTGACCCAACAGAATAAAAAAAGCGACTAATTGTGCGACAACACCGGCCATTACAAGCTGAAGTCCTTGCGATAATCGGGCATACGACAGTGTGTGAGGAGCGCTTATATCGTCAATGACTTGTGTTTGCCAACGCGCAAACCGTGGTCGATGTTCTGGTTTTAATTGCAACGAGGTCGGTAAACATTCCCCCCATGCTTGCCATAATAGCAAAGTGCCCACGCTATCGAGCGCCGTAACCGAGCGCATATCCCAGCTTAGATTAGGTTTAGTCAGGTATTGGCTAATTTGTTGATTGATCGTAGCTTGATCGACTAAAGTGCGAACCGTCCAAGTGCCGGACAAATGAGCACAATACAACCCGTTGTCGAGATGAATCAGTTCTATCAAAGGAGCAGAAGACAGCAGCATTTTAGTAAAAATTATTTTAAAGACAGATTAATGATCAGGAAGTCCAGCGGATTTTATGATAAAGCCATTACCTCAATTAAGCGAGATTCAACTATCTAATCTTCCAAATTAATGACGACGCACTTAAAAAAACAGGACAAGCGGTAAGGCTTAATCGGTTCTAGCTTAAGTAGGTAGGCTAAACTGAGTCATTTATTGTCTGGACAATGGGCTTCACTATAATTGCTGGCTCACTGCTAAGTTAGACGATATTCCTCAGCTCTATGTTAAAATTCCGCTCCGTTAAAAACATAAACAACGATCACTCATGTTTTTACACTACTTTTCAGCCTATTTGCTGAAAACTCTTTTAACCCCAGCTTTCATTAAATACTCTATATGAACAAACCCAAAAAAGTCGCTATTCTCACTGCGGGCGGACTGGCTCCCTGTTTAAGTTCCGCTATTGGCAGCCTAATCGAACGTTATACCGAAATTGACCCTAGCATTGAAATTATTTGCTACCGCAGTGGCTATAAAGGGCTTTTACTCGGTGATTCTTATACCGTAACCCCTGAAATACGTGAAAAAGCCGGTCTTTTACACCGTTTTGGTGGTTCACCCATTGGTAACAGCCGTGTCAAATTGACTAATGTTAGTGATTGCATTAAGCGTGGCTTGGTTCAAGAAGGTCAAGACCCACAAAAAGTCGCGGCCGATCAATTAATTAAAGACGGCGTGGATATTTTACACACCATCGGCGGTGACGATACTAACACCGCAGCTGCTGATTTGGCGGCTTTCCTTGCCAGAAATAACTATGGCTTAACCGTTATCGGCTTACCTAAAACGGTTGATAATGATGTGTATCCGATTAAACAATCGTTAGGCGCATGGACGGCGGCTGAGCAAGGTGCGCGTTATTTTTGGAATGTTGTTGCAGAAAACAATGCTAACCCACGCATGTTAATCGTCCATGAAGTGATGGGACGTAATTGTGGCTGGCTGACTGCCGCTACTGCCTTGGAATATCGCAAATTACTGGATCGTGCGGAATGGTTGCCTGAATTGGGTTTAGATCGTAACGCCTTTGAAGTTCATGGTGTATTCGTTCCTGAAATGGCAATGGATATTGCCGCTGAAGCAGATCGTCTGCGTGCAGTGATGGATACCGTTGATTGCGTGAATATTTTTGTTTCTGAAGGTGCAGGCGTTGAGGCAATTGTCGCGCAAATGCAAGCCAAAGGCGAAGAAGTGCCGCGTGATGCGTTTGGTCATATCAAGTTAGATGCTATTAATCCTGGCAAATGGTTTGGCGAGCAATTTGCCAGCATGATTGGCGCAGAAAAAACCTTAGTACAAAAATCAGGTTATTTTGCCCGCGCTTCTGCGGCTAATATCGAAGATATTCGCTTGATTAAATCTTGTGCAGATCTTGCGGTTGAGTGTGCTATGCGCCGTGAATCGGGTGTTATGGGGCATGATGAAGATAATGGCAATGTCTTACGTGCTATTGAATTTCCGCGTATCAAAGGCGGGAAACCATTTGACTTAGAAACATCTTGGTTTACACAGACGTTAGCAGACCTCGGTCAAACTAAAGGGGCTAAAGTCGACATCAGTCACTAAAGCCTCAGGAAACCACAATGCGGCGATGTTAGCTCTAACACCGCCGCATTTTTGTAATATCGTGGCACAGGGTTCTGCTGTAATTCCTATTTTCCAGTATAATCGCCGCTATTTTTTAACTCAGGGTAAAAAACACTATGTCAGAAATTAATAAAGTGGTATTGGCTTATTCGGGGGGCTTAGATACTTCCGTTATTCTTAAATGGCTACAAGATGTTTATCACTGTGAAGTAGTGACGTTCACAGCCGATTTAGGACAAGGTGAGGAAGTTGAGCCGGCTCGTACTAAAGCCTTATCATTAGGCATTAAAGAAATTTATATTGACGACTTGCGCGAAGAATTTGCGCGTGATTTCGTTTTCCCTATGTTTCGTGCAAATACCATCTATGAAGGCGAATATCTGCTGGGCACCTCTATTGCCCGTCCTCTGATTGCCAAACGTCTCATTGAAATCGCCAATGAAACTGGCGCCAATGCGATTGCCCACGGTGCGACCGGCAAAGGTAACGACCAAGTACGTTTTGAGCTAGGTGCTTATGCGCTGCGCCCCGATATTCATATCATTGCGCCTTGGCGGGAATGGAACTTAACCTCACGACAAACCTTACTGGATTATGCCGAGCAACATGGCATTCCCGTCGAAATGAAACACGGCAAATCGTCGCCTTATTCTATGGATGCGAACTTACTGCATATCTCTTATGAAGGTCGCGTTTTAGAAGATCCTTGGGCTGAGCCTGAAGAAGCCATGTGGCGCTGGACAGTCTCGCCTGAAGCGGCGCCTGACCAAGCAACTTATATCGAATTAACCTATCGCCAAGGCGATATCGTCGCGATTAATGACGAACCACAATCTCCCGCCCAAGTTTTAGCTAACCTGAATAAAATCGCCGGTGAAAATGGTATTGGACGCTTGGATATTGTTGAAAATCGTTATGTCGGCATGAAATCGCGTGGCTGCTATGAAACACCCGCCGGTACGGTCATGTTAAAAGCCCATCGTGCGATTGAATCACTGACCTTAGATCGTGAAGTTGCCCATTTGAAAGATGAGCTGATGCCACGTTATGCCTCGTTAATTTATAACGGCTATTGGTGGAGTCCTGAGCGTGAAATGCTGCAAACCATGATTGACGCGTCCCAAATCTCTGTTAATGGCAAAGTCAGACTTAAGTTATATAAAGGCAATGTCATCGTAGTCGGTCGCAACTCAGAAACCGACAGTCTATTTGATGAAAGTATTGCTACGTTTGAAGAAGATGGCGGGGCTTATGATCAAAAAGATGCCGCCGGGTTTATTAAGCTGAATGCGCTAAGAATGCGAATTGCAGCGGCTAAACGTTTGAAATAATTTGGACAATCGTTTAACCTCTATAACTGTATAAGAATACAGATCAGTCCTAGACTGCATTCCCAAGCCGGAGCTTGGGAATGAGCGAACCAATAATACAGGACAAAATAAATTAAGCTTGTATCATGCACCGTCCGCTAGCCACATAATAATAAAAATATTGATCTGATCAGGCTGTTTTTTGCCTGACCCTAAAGGAAATCACCATGAACGATAAAAACAAAACCAATTCACAAATTGTTGTTTTGCACCCTATTCCATCTCATCAGCAATTAATAAAAGCAAACCGGTGGTTATTAAGCGGTGTGTTGTTCTTGATGGTTGTTATTTTTGTTGCAGGCTTATTTTTACTACCTTCTCAGGATTTTTTCAGCAGTTACCAAAAAATTACCGCTGCCGAGCGTATTGAAAGCAATCCGGCACTATCCGCCGAGGTCAAGGTACTAAAAGGGCAATTTGTTGGCTTAGTGAGTGGCTCTATTGAAAGCAAACTGCGCTCATTGGAAGAAAGTTTGCGTAATGGCTCAGTGAATAATTCCTTAGGTACACTCGAAGATATTAAAAACGATGTTAAAGTCCTGCGGACTTACTCAGAACCCGTCCTCAAAGAAACGCCAGTAGACAGCCAACAACTACTGCGAGAAGTTGCAGAATTAAAGCGGCTAGTCTATTTAACATTTGCCTCTTGCGGCTTAATGTTAGCCGCCGTTGCAGGCATTTGGTTAAGAAGCGTTAAAAAATTACCCGCCAAGGAAGTAATTATCCGCTATTTAACAAGACGTTAAACACAAAAAAGCCGCCTCAATAAACGTGAGGCGGCTTTTTTTATACTGCAATGTTTAGAGTTAAACTTATTTAGTCTCTAAATATTTGTATAACGCATCAACCGCTTGATCTTCACCGTAGCCTGCTTTTACAACTGCATTGTTTTTCATGATTTCTTCAATCGCTTTTGGCATACCGCCTTTACCTTCTTTCAGGACGGTTTCAAATTTTGCGCGATCTAATTGACCCGCTTTGATTAAAACGGTCAATTGTGGGTTTGAAGCGATGTCATGGCAAGTGCCACAGCCACGACCAAATGCACGTTCATAAATCTTTTTACCAATTTCAATCTGCTCATCAGCAAATGCTTGACCAGATAAAGCGACTAAAGCAAAACCTAACGTAATTAACGATTTTTTCATGTTGACCTCTCTTGATGTAAAAAAGAGCTGTAGTTTTTAGAATAATAACAGCTCGGCTAAAAGTTAAACGGTGAAAGAATATGGAATTTGAGCGAAAAATTCAATGAATTTATTTTCTTCTTGTTGATTTGGTTTTTTCATTGACTTCAGCAGATACATTTAAGTGCTTGTAATCCCAAGAAGGCGCTCACAAAATTTGCATCCAATGGGTAAGAAAATACAAATTGTGGAATAATACGCCGGTAGGCAATTACCTTTAATAAACTCATCGACAAACAACTATGGCTCAATACATTTATTCCATGAATCGGGTAGGCAAGATTGTCCCCCCTAAAAAATATATTCTTAAAAATATATCCTTATCATTTTTTCCAGGCGCAAAAATTGGCGTGTTGGGTTTAAATGGCTCCGGTAAATCAACCTTGCTAAAAATTATGGCTGGGATTGATAAAGACATCGAAGGTGAGGCAATTCCGCAAAAAGGCATTCACATTGGCTATCTGGCGCAAGAGCCACAACTGGATCCCAATAAAACCGTGCGTGGCAACGTCGAGGAAGCGGTTGCTGCGGTCAAAACCGCGTTGACTGATTTAGATGCCGTGTATGCCGCTTACGCTGATCCGGATGCTGATTTTGATAAACTCGCAGCCGATCAAGCGCGTCTGGAAGATGTTATCAATGCGCTGGATGGGCATAATTTAGAGCGCAAATTAGAAGTTGCAGCCGATGCTTTGCGTCTGCCGGATTGGGATGCTGATGTTACCAAATTATCAGGAGGTGAAAAACGTCGTGTTGCCTTGTGCCGCTTGTTACTCTCCAACCCAGATATGTTATTGCTAGATGAGCCAACTAACCATTTGGACGCAGAATCGGTGGCTTGGTTGGAACGTTTTTTACATGATTACACCGGCACCGTGGTGGCCGTTACCCATGATCGCTACTTTCTTGATAATGTCGCCGGTTGGATTTTGGAACTGGATCGTGGCTCAGGCATTCCGTGGGAAGGTAATTACTCCAGCTGGTTAGATCAAAAAAGTACCCGCTTGCTACAAGAAGAAAAACAAGAGTCTTCGCGACAAAAAGCCATGAAAGCCGAGTTAGAATGGGTACGTGCCAATCCCAAAGGTCGTCATGCCAAAAGTAAAGCGCGTCTAGCTCGTTTTGAGGAGCTTTCATCTGTCGATGTGCAAAAACGCAACGAAACTCAAGAGATTTATATTCCACCTGGTCCACGTTTGGGTGATGTCGTCATCGAAGCCAATAACATCAGCAAAGGTTTTGGGAATCGCCTGTTAATTAGTGAATTAAGCTTCAAATTACCACCCGGTGGAATTGTCGGTATCATCGGGCCAAACGGTGCAGGTAAGACCACCTTATTCCGCATGATGGCGGGCTTAGAGCAACCGGACTCTGGAACATTGAACATGGGACAGACGGTACAATTGGCGTATGTCGATCAATTACGTGATGACATGGATGCCAATAAAACGGTTTGGGAAGAAATCTCTGATGGTTTGGACATGATTACTGTGGGCAAATATGAAACGCCATCACGCGCCTATATTGGACGTTTTAACTTTAAAGGTGGCGATCAGCAAAAGCGTATTGGCGATTTATCCGGCGGTGAGCGTAATCGCGTGCATTTAGCCAAATTGCTCAAAGCGGGTGGCAATGTCTTGTTGCTTGACGAACCGACCAATGATTTAGATGTTGAAACACTACGCGCATTAGAAGAAGCACTATTGGCATTCCCAGGCTGTGCGGTGGTTATTTCGCATGATCGCTGGTTTTTAGACCGCATCGCTACCCACATTTTAGCGTTTGAAGGCGATAGTCAAGTCGTTTGGTTTGAAGGCAATTATGAGGAATATGAAGCGGATCGTCATCGTCGCTTGGGTACGGATGCCGATCAGCCCCATCGTCTGAAATACAAAAAATTGTCTTAAATCAATAAGCCTTCCATACCATCAAGTTAATTTGTAGCGTGACTGCACTCCGCTTATCACGCTATACACAAACTTGATGGTAATGGAACGCTGACCGGGTAAGCGGCTATAAACCTCTCAAAACCTTGCCCCCTATTCTACCCACGTTCATTTATGTCATTAAAAAACCAAACTCAAAACTTGCTCAGTCGTTGGGGAAATTGGAGTCTCAATAATCCAGCCATTCTGCTCTTGTTCATCGTGCTGATTGTGTTCAGTGCTTGGCAATATACCGCAAATAATCTCAGCATCAATACTGACACCACGGAACTAGTCGCACCGGATGCACCGTTTCAACAAAATCGTCGTATTTTTGAAAAGCAATTTCCGCAGGATATGCGTACGATTTTGTTGGTACTCGAATCTGAGACACCCGAACTAAGCAAAGCGGCGGCGACACGTTTGAGTCGTATCTTGGCAACGGATCAGCAACATTTTGATTCGGTTTATACACCCAATGATAATGCTTTTTTTCGTCAGAATGGCTTGTTATATCTGGATAGCGACGCACTACAAAACTTATCTGCAACTCTGGCAGAGGCGCAGCCGTTTATTGGTAGGATTGCTGAAGAAACCCATTTGAGCGGTTTTTTTTCGATTCTGGATGAAGCCTTAGCCAATGCTCATGGCAAGGATAAGCTGCCAATGGATTTACCCGCCTTGGTTAATCGCGTTTCCAAAGCCCTGCACGCGGCATTGAATAACGACAAGACCATGCTGTCATGGGAAGAATTGATTGCTGATAAAACCATTGCCCCTAAAAACAGCTTTATCATTATTCGCCCTAAACTCGATTACAGCCAAATACGTCCGGCTGAAACAGCGATTAATGCGATAAAAAAAGCCGTTGCAGATGTTCAAGAACCCGGTCTACCTGAAGTTAAAGTTTGGATAACCGGAGAGGTTGGGCTGGAAGATGACGAATTATCCGGCATGAGTACCGGCACATTTACCGCCAGTTTGTTTTCAGTGGTGTTAGTGCTGGGTATTTTGCTATTGGCGTATCGCTCCGTTTTTCTCACACTGGCTACTTTGATTACCTTGGCCTTGGGTATGATTTTGTGTGGTGCATTTGCAGCGGCTGCCGTAAAGCAACTCAACTTAATCTCAGTAGCATTTGCCGTGTCCAATATCGGTTTGGGTGTGGAATATGCCATTCATTTTTGTCTGCGATATCGAGACAATTTAGGCCATCACATCAGTCGTGATCGGGCAATACGCAGCACATTACTATCAACCAGCCCTTCCTTGTTACTGTGTGCCGGTACAACGGCGATTGGTTTGTATGCATTCATTCCAACCGATTATCAAGGCGTTTCAGAGTTAGGTTTATTAGCGGGCACGAGTTTGTTTATTTGCCTCTTTGTCACCTTAACGGTTTTGCCCGTCCTGTTAAAGCTCATTCCGGTACAACTCTCGTATTTACCCGTAACTAATGACGGCGGTTTATTTAGATTGCCGGAAAGATTGGCGGCCTTTACTTTGCACTTTGCCAAGCCGATTGCCATTACTGTCGGCTTGCTTGCGGTGCTTTCATTGGCCTTGGTCACACAGGTACAGACGGATTTTAATCCGATAAATTTGCGTGATCCCAACACAGATTCGGTGATTGCGTTTAAAAATCTGGTTAAAGATAAAGACAGCACCCCCATGACGCTGACGATTTTGGCTAAAGATGCCAGTAAAGTGCCAGCAATTCAGCAACAACTCGCGGCATTACCGAGTGTTGATAAAACAGTCAGCCTATTTGATTTCATCCCTAGCAATCAAGACGAAAAACTCGCTATTATTGAAGAAATGGCTTTGACACTGGGTTTAACGATGAAAACCTTTCCACAGCTCAATACACAGGACGACCCCTTACCCAGCATTACGCACTTATTACAAACTCTAGATAATGCCTTAGCTAACACTACAGAAGCTAAAGATATTAAGATATTACAAGGTTTTAAAGCGGAATTACAAGGTATGCAAACGGAATTAGGCAACCGTCAGCCTAGCACTCGTCGTCTATTGGTTGAACGGGTTGAGTCGGTGTTATTGGGCACATTACCGAGTGTGATGAATGATTTATTGAACGGCTTAGAAGCCAAGCCCGTTAGCCTAAAGGACTTGCCGCCTGATGTCAGTGAACGATGGTTGAGCAAAGACGGCTGGTATCGGATTCAAATCTTCCCCAAAAAAGATGTCAACGACTTGGTTCATTTGGAAGCCTTTATCACCGAAGTGCAATCGCTAGCCCCAGAAACGACTGATTTACCGATCATGTATTGGGAATCTATGAAAGCGGTTGTCGGCGCATTTGAGCAGGCTATTACTATTGCGTTGATAACTATTGCCTTGGTATTGATGGGTATCCGTCGTAATATCACGGACACTTTGCTGATTATGACCCCGTTAGTTTTAGCCGGCTTGTTTACGATGGCGAGTGCGGTGTTAACTCATACGCCTATCAATTTTGCCAATATTATCGCTTTGCCTTTATTGCTGGGTTTTGGGGTTGATAATGGTATTCATATGGTTGAAAAACTGCGTCATTCCTTATCTGAAGAGCAAAATATTTATCAATCCAGTACCGCTAGAGCCATGTTTTATGGCGCATTAACTACCAGTTCAAGCTTTGCGGGTTTAGCGTTTTCGCCGCATCAAGGCATTGCCAGTATGGGCTTAGTGATTACGATGGGGATTTTTTGGATTATGACCAGCACGTTTATTATTTTGCCCGCCTTAGGGAAATTGGTTTTGAAGCAAAGCCATTAAAAGCAAAAGCCACTCCTAGGCAAGCATGGGAGTGGCTTCTGCATTAATAAGGTGGGCAAAAGCCTGCCCACCCTACGACTTAAGCAACCAAGAAATTAGCTTCAGTCAAGGCTAAACCGGTTGGTATTAATAGCGCCACTTCAACCGCAGGATTTGCTCCATTAGCATCCGCATCGTATGACAATGAACCGGTGACACTGTTGTACAGTAAGAAGTCATTGGTATCTAAGGCAAGCACATTTTCCGTACCAATCACTAAGTTATCCGCCAAAATAGGATTACTCAAAGAGGTAAACGCGGCACTGGCGAAGCTGATAATGTCAATATCAGCAATCGAGAAGTCCCTAATCTCGGTCAAGCTGGAGGTATTGGCTAAAACAAACGTATCTTGACCCGCACCACCGGTAACCGTTGTGTTAACAGAGGTGTCGATTACAATCGTATCATTACCTGGGCCAGCATCAATGCTGTCATTGCTAGCACCTGAGGCAAACGTGTCATTACCTGCACCGCCCGATAAGCTATCGCCAAGCGTGTCAGTACCGCCTGTGATGGTATCGTTACCGTCGCCAGCAGCCACCGTGTCTGAACCCGTACCTGCTGTCACCGTATCATCACCCACACCGCCTGTTACTGAATCATCACCTGCGCCACCATCAATGCTGTCACCCGTGCTATCGGTACCGCCAGTAATCGTATCATTACCGTCACCTGCGACTACCGTATCACTGCCTGAACCGGTAGTAATCGTGTCATCACCAATGCCACCTATCACGGAATCATTACCTGCACCGGTATCGATATTGTCGCCAGTGCTATCAGTACCACCAGTAATCGTATCGTTACCATCACCCGCAATAACTGTGTCACTACCAGAGCCGGTGGAAATGCTGTCATTACCCGTTCCAGCAACAATCGTATCGTCGCCTGCGCTACTGCTGATGGTGTCATTACCTGAACCCGCATTGACACTGTCACCAAGTATATCCGTACCGCCAACGATAACGTCATTACCTGCACCAGAACTCAGCGTATCTGAACCCGTACCTGCACTCAGCGTATCGTTACTGCCACCGCCCGTAACGGAGTCATTGCCATCACCACCGGCTAAGCTGTCGCCCAGTTTATCTGTACCGCCGGTAATTGTGTCATTACCCGCACCGGCATCAACGCTATCAGCACCCGTTCCGGCACTAATCGTGTCATTACCTGCGCCACCATCGACGGAATCATTACCTGCACCGGCGTTGAGTTTATCACCGATGCTATCTGTACCACCCATGATCGTATCATTACCAGAACCACCATTGGCGGTATCTTTACCGTTACCCAGTTCAAGAACATCACCGCCATTACCACCGGTTTCAGAATCATTACCTGCGCCGCCTGATAAGGTGTCGCCGAGTTTGTCACTGCCAGCAACAATCGTATCATTACCCGCACCGCCTTCAACAGAATCTGCACCACTGCCGAGTTTGATTGTGTCATTACCGGCTGCGCCCGTAATCGTGTCATCACCCGCACCCGCATCAAGTTTGTCGCCTTGGGTATCGGTATCGTCACCGCCTGTTATGACATCGTTGCCCTCGCCACCAAACAAGGAATCTCGACCCGTGCCACCTGAAACGGTGTCATTACCGGTATCACCGCTCACGGTATCATTGCCTACACCGCCGTAGGTGTAATCATTACCCTCGCCACCACCCACGCTATCATTGCCGGCATCACCCGACACAATGTCATTACCATTACCGGCATTTACACTGTCATTGCCATCACCGGCTTCGCTGTAATCATTGGTATCGCCGCCGACTAACACATCAGAGGTTGCTGTTGCGCCAGCAATATCGTGCATTAAACCGGCTTGTGCGGTGGCATCGGCACGCATTAACGCGACTTCACGGTCTGAGAATTGATTTAAGGTATGCAGATTAGTCAAGAATATAGCCGAATCCAAAACATGGTCGTTGGTATCCGCTATTGAGATAGTGATATTGTGTGTGGTTAGGTTGGTATCTAACGGCGCTAATACATTGATGCTATCACTCATACCGTTGAACTCAGTCGCGATAGCACTTGAGGTTTTGCCCGCGTTTTGCGTGTTGGCATGGAAATAACCCGCATCCACATTGGCTTGTGTCACGCTGAGTAAAGTATCGGCTTTGGTTGGATCAAAATAGGCGAAATTGATACCATCGACAGTGATCGTCGCACCATCCACATATTGGTTAGCAAACAGTGGAAATTCTTCAGAACCAAACATCAGGTTGAAATCAACGGTGTTGGATGTGCTGGTAAAGTCAAACGACAAAGTAGCGGCATCGTAAACTTTTTTAATGGGGGCTAAAAAGCCTGCATCACCTAATTGGAAGTCATTTAGTTTATTTTGTGCGCTGACTAAATCACTCACCGCTGTAAAAACATCTTGGTTAAAACCTAGAGCATCATTCCCTTGCATTCTGGATACAAAGCTCTGTTTGCTACCAATATAGTTAGACCAATTTTTAATAATTTCTTTCGGGTCTGTTGAAGAGGCGCCTTGGTATTGGTTAAAACCTTGTTTTAAAACATCTGCACTACCAGTGCTGATGAAAATACCTTGATTGCTTTCACCTATAAAATTACTAACAGTAGCCGCTTGTTTATCTGTTCCGCTGTAAGTTGCATTGGTTATTTGAATGTTATCAGGATCAAAGTTGAAGGCATTGGCTAAAGCACCGCCATCTTTTGTGATCGTGTAAGTCGTCACTGGTGGTTTGTTTTCAACAGCAGATAAGGATAAATCGTAAGTGGCAATACTATCTGAGTTAGTGGTATTTACTAAGCTGGCATCAACCCAGTAAGTACCAATCGGTAAATCGGCGATGACTGAATCCGCGCCAGAGGCGTGATTGCTACCGTCAATCCAGTTATTGCCAGAATCGTATAAGCCAAGATTGACGTCAGTTTGTGCATCACCGGTCAGATTGATAGTAACCGTGCTGGGTGTCGCTAAGGTGAACGAATAACCATCATGACTATCGTCCGTGCTGTCGTTAAAGCCTTTATGGGTTAATGACAGGTTATGTTCTGGCAAATTAGTGGTGGTAATATCTGTGCCAACGTTTAAAGCACCTAAGCCGAAGGTATTGCTCATGCCAAAATCAGAGAAATCCAGATACGGTGCGATCACGGGCACCGGAATCGAATTAATATCTAAGGTGTAGTTGATATTGCCATAGAACGGTGCAACAGACAGCATGTAATCGCCTGCTTGCAAAACCGTATTAATGCTGTCAACACCCGCACCCGTAGACGCACCGATTGAAATATAAGCACTGTTAAGGATCAGTTGGTACAAGTATAAATCTGCATTACCCGTGCTGGAGTCAGAGGGGGTCAGCGTGAAATTGAAAGTCGTGTCTTTATCGACGGTAAACGTATAGTAATCGTTAGGGTCAACCGCCCCTCCGCTTACATCATCGTTATGGGTGTAAGAAGTAGATAACGGGTTTAAGTTTAATGTACTCATCGTTAGTGTCCTGTCGTTTTATAAGGTGGTTTAGGAATTAGAGAGTCGAAGCAAACAATTTAGGTGGATATTCACCCTGCCCTTGCGTAGTACGGACTGAATCATCACCTAGTTAAGCGAGTCTAGCAGAGAAAACTTTTGCTTGGATACCGCAAGCAAAATCAAACTAACGTTATGTAGATCTTAAGGAAACATATAATCCGCGTTAGTTGGTCGTAAATTTACACGGTAAGGCGGAAGTTGTACAGATATGCTGTTAGCTGCACCTCATGCTTGAGTTGTCTCCGCAAGCGCTAGGCGCTCTAAAAGCGAATGATTCAACTAGCAGGTGCTTAACGACGATTCTTTTGTGATATAAAAAAATAATATTTTATTATCAATAGATTGAGATTTTATAGTAATGAATAGCCAGTTATTGCGTTGAGACAATAGAGCGCTAAATCGGAAGCTTTATCAGATGGCGGTTTAACTTTTAAGAAGGCTCTTTAGGTCATAAATCACAAAAGTTTTAGGCACTTTTACGGAGTCCAATCGCTTCAGCTGTTTTATTTCAATCGCCAAAAAGACTGTAAACGTATTCTTTTTATTCCCTCTCTTTAGCAAAGAGGGCTACCAACGTAAATTAAGGAGAGCTTGCGTCATAGTCTATTCACGCTGTCCCGTGCTAAGTGAGTAGCCGACACTGGCAATTAAAGACTGTACAATCATGACTAGAAACCATGACAACTTTTTGTTTTTTTGCTATAACAACACCATCGCCTCATTGTTCACGTATGCACATAACTATCCGATGTCTATAAATTTTCTTTTCTCAGAACCAAACTGGATTACACCGTATTTACTTAGCAACAGGATAGATTGGGAACGCATGTTTGAAAGTATCGTTTGTTTTGGTTTACAGATTTTAATCGGTCAAGTGCTGTTAGTTGGCTGGCTGCCCAATTCAATCGGTTTATTCACTCAAACGTATTGGTTATTCTTATTTGTATTTTGGGCGGCATATCGCTTAGGTTGGCAAGGCGTGGCTTTTGTGATTGTCATTGCGGGTGTGCAAGCGTTTTATGGCGGCTTACATGGCGTGGGGGTTTTTGGCAACGATTTTGTACAGACTTACGGGTTAAAGACAGTGATTTTTCTTTTGAGCTTACTGCTTGCAGGTTTAGGCTTTAATAGCATTCTTAATCACTATAATCACGTACAGAGTGAATTACGCAAAGTGTTTGAAGCGGTAAATAGCAACTCTAATCCCATTATTTTATTGGATAATCAACAGAAATTTTATTACGTCAATCCTGCTTTTGAAGCACTATTAGGTTACTCCCTAGCAGAAATAAAAGGGCAGACCACCGACTTAATTTTGCCCGAGATCGACGATATTCCCGTGAATAGAATTTTAAATGAAGAGGTACTCCAGTCAAAAGAGGGTCTTTTAATACCGGTAAAAATTGATTTTGCGCCCATTAAAGATAAGCGTAATCGCCCCATCGGTATGGTCTGTAACCTAACCGATGTGACTGAAATCAGGAAAATTCTCAAGGCAGAATCCGAAAGCAAAGCGCAATGGTTGTCGTTGTTCAATCACATGAGTAACGCGTTTTCATTACATCAGGTTATTCGTGATGACGATGATCGTGTTGTGGACTACACATTTTTAGAGGTGAATCCCGCATTTGAAAAAATGACAGGGCTTGCCAAAGAGCTTTTTATAGGGAAAAAGGCGAGCGATGTTTTGCCGAAATGGGAACACCATTTAATCGATCATTTTGCAACAGTCATCAATACGGGCAAATCACATCATACCGATACCTATGATAAGCGGTCTAAACGTTGGTATTCCCTCTATGCTTATTCTCCTGCCAATGAGCAATTCGCTGTCATTTCAGAAGATATTACGCAACGCAAATTAATGGAGGACTCGCTACGAAAAAGCGAGGAGCGGTTTAAACTGCTTTTTAATGCGATACCAGATCCGCTTTTTTTGACCCGATGTACTGATGGTCAATTTCTGGATGTCAATCGCATGGCTTGTGAAACTCTTGGCTATACGCAAAGCGAACTACTTACTAAAGGGCCAGCCGACATCGATTCACCGGAATTTCAAGATAAAGTAGCCGAACGGGTGACCGCATTACAGACTTACGGTAAGCTGATTTTTGAGTCTGCACATATCACTAAAATGGGCGATGTGATACCGGTTGAAATCAATAGCCAAATTATTCATTTAGATGATCAGCCGGTTCTTTTATCGTTAGCCAGAGATTGTCGTGAACGCAAACAAGCCGAACAAACCTTACGTTTGGCGGCCAGTGTGTTCGCCCATGCCCGTGAAAGCGTTATTATCACAGATTCCAGTGGCAATATTATCAATGTCAATGAGGCCTTTAGTCAGTGTACGGGGTATACACGAGAAGAAGTCTTAGGCAAAAATCCGCGTATCCTGAGTTCAGGTCATCAAAATTCAGAGTTTTATCAAGAGTTGTGGCAATCGATACAACGAACAGGGACATGGAAAGGTGAAGTTTGGAATCGCACCAAGAGCGGTGAAATTTATGCCGCGCTGCTTAATATCGTCGCGGTGAAGGATAAACAAGATAATGTGACCCACTTTATTTCTCTCGCAATCGAAATTACACATATTCGAGAATATCAAAAATCTCTCGAATATATGGCGCAACATGACGTGCTAACGGGCTTACCCAATCGCCTCTTATTAATTGATCGTTTACATCAAGCCATTGAATCATCAAAACGTAATCAGTTAATGCTGGCGGTATGCTATTTGGATTTAGATGGCTTTAAACCAATTAACGATAAGCTGGGTCATAAAGCCGGAGATCGTGTTTTGGTTGAAATCGCCAAACGTCTCAGTGAAACGGTGCGCCAGATGGACACAGTGGCACGTTTGGGTGGCGATGAATTTGTCGTGTTATTGCTAGCTCAAGAACAAGAAAATGCTTTTCTACCCTTAATAAATCGCTTGTTAGCCATTATTTCAGCGCCCATTCTCATCGATCAACACACCTGTTCAGTGAGTGCAAGCATTGGTATTAGCGTGTTTCCGCAACATGCTCAAGACTCTGATACCTTGTTAGCCCACGCCGATGCCGCCATGTATCGCGCTAAACGTCAGGGTAAAAATCGTTATGCGTTGTGGCAATCCACCACCACTAAAGCGACTGACTGATATTAATACTCCCGTATATTCCTTGGTTGAACTACTAATATTTCCATCTCCTTGTGTCAATTTGTAAGTAATGAGGTAAAGTATTTTTTGGCATAGCCGATATAAACGCCACGTGATTTAATTACGTTGTATGCTAATAAAGAATAGGAAAGCCAATGAATGCTATATCAGCGATGAAACAATACCAACAAGTCAGTATCCAAAGCGGGATAATGGATGCATCTCCACATCGTCTTGTACAAATGCTGATGGAAGGTTTTTTAGAACGGATCGCTTTTGCAAAAGGTAATATCGACCGTAAAGAAATTGCCAAAAAAGGAGAAAATATCAGCCGAGCCATCACCATCGTGAATGGTCTCCAATCCTCTCTCAATAAAGAAGCCGGCGGCGATCTTGCCGAGAATTTGAGCAATCTCTACGATTATATGTCGCTACGTTTGGTACTTGCTAATAGCAATAATGACATCAGCATGTTAGACGAGGTGGCTCGCTTAATGCTGGAAATAAAGAGTGGCTGGGATAATATGCCCGAAGAATATAAGCGTTAATAAGCGATGACTGAGCAAATCAACGTGCTAGAGCAACTTTTGACCTTAACCAACACCCTGCTAGAAAAAGCTTTGCAGGATAATTGGGAAGAAGTTTTCATGTTAGAGTCAACGCAACGCGAGTTAGTTGAGCTTTTGTTTAATGATGAGGGTGTAAACCCCAGTGATGACAAATTCTCTCAAGGGATTAAGGAATTAATCCTTATCAATGAACAAGTCATGCGGCTCGGTAATCAGCAGAAGCAAAAGCTCGCAACTGACTTACACAAAATAGATCAAGGAAAGAAAGCGCTAACAGCCTATAGCCTCTAAGCTTAACGTGACGGCTTGTCTTTGTACCCACCAGCAATTCTCATTATGACATTCAACGTAAACAAGGAGTGCAGACTCTGCCTGCAAGTCAATACGTGCAAGCAGTTAGTAGTCATGCTCATTATGACTGGAACAATAGCTTGATTAGGAATGAGCATGAAATAAAGTGAACAACTGTGTCCGGCTGGAGTGCAAGCTTCGCCTGCACTCCGACTATTGGTAACTTGCCCAAGTTATTTCAGTATATCGACAACAATACCTCGCTATCCATGAATGGGCTCACAACATCAAAAAAACGACTATGAAATTTCTTAGAATTTTATGTGGCATTACACCATTCGCCACATTTTAGAGAACCCCACTAAATCAAGGCTTACAGCCATAAGTGCCATCATGTAGCACTTATTAACTATTGACAAAAACACCTCCGTTTATCTGGGTTCGTCTCAATCAAGCTAAAAAACTTGCACATCGAGTTTTATATACAAAATGCTACGCTTTAGCTTAATATCGGTCTTTATCGATCATTTTAGGACACATACGATGACCCTAACTAAGGAAAACACTCTGCCGCAAAAGACTATCCTCATCGTCGATGACACACCGGACAACCTCGCCGTACTTGGTGAGTTGCTAATGCCGTATTATAAAGTCCGCATAGCTAACTCAGGCGCCAGAGCATTAGCTTCTGCAATTATAGAGCCGCTCCCAGACCTCATCCTGCTGGACATCATGATGCCAGGAATGGACGGTTATGAAGTTCTGAAAAGGCTGAAGGAAACCCCCGATACACGAGAAATCCCAGTAATTTTCATTACCGCACTTGATCAGACGGAAGACGAGAAAGAAGGTCTTGCACTTGGTGCCGTGGATTACATCTCCAAGCCAATCAGACCTCCGATCATCCTGGCCCGGATAAAAGGGCAGCTCGATATTAAGGAAGCCCGTGACCTGCTTCGCGACAAAAATAGCTGGCTTGAAAACGAAGTCAGGCGGCGCATCTACCAGTATCAGAAAGTCCAAGACATCAGTATGCGGGCTTTAGCAAGTCTTGCTGAAACCCGTGACAACGAAACGGGCAATCATATCCTGCGCACACAAGGGTATGTGAACGTCCTCGCCAAGGAATTGGCGACCCTACCTGAATACTCACAAAGCCTGACTCCGGCGCTCATCGAAGTCTACACCAAGGCCGCACCCTTGCATGATATTGGCAAAGTCGGTATCCCAGATTATGTCCTACACAAGCCAGGAAAGCATACTCCTGAGGAGTGGGAAATCATGAAAACCCATGCTAAGGTGGGCGCTGATGCAATTTGGCGAGCTATTCAGGGTGAGGATGACATGGAGGTGGTCAATTTTTTATGCGTGGCAATTGACATTGCAGGCAATCACCATGAAAAGTGGGATGGTAGCGGTTATCCTAATGGACTCAGTGGCACATACATCCCCCTTTCCGCCAGACTGATGGCGCTGGCTGATGTCTTTGATGCCCTTATCAGCAAGCGTGTATACAAACCCGCCTTTTCCATGGAAAAAGCCACCGAGATCATCCTCGCTGGCCGTGGCTCGCATTTCGATCCCGATGTTGTTGACGCATTTATTACCAGGGCCGATGATTTCCGCACCATAGCCGGACGTTATGCAGACCCGCATGATGAATAACCGCAGCCTTTTCAGCCGTCGCGGCTTCCTGCATTTGGCCGCCAGTTCGCTGCTTGTGGCGGCAATGGATAAACTTGTAGGATGTGCCAACGGTCAACCGCTCAGGGTTGCTGCACAAGCAACCTGGCCTGGTTATGCCCTGATGTATTTGGCTAGGAGGCAAGGCTTATTTTCCGAGAAAGAGGTGGCATTGTTAAATACCACTGGCCTCAGCCAATCCACTGCCATGCTGTTGAACGGCGAGGCCGACGCTGCTGCGATTACGCTGGACGAAGTGTTGCACGTTATCGGCGAAGGCGTTCCACTTAGCGTATTGGTGATACTTGATGTTTCAGCCGGTGGCGATGCCGTATTGGCTAGGGAATGGATCACAAACTTGGCCAACCTCAAAGGTAGGACCATCGGTGTGGAGAACTCCAACCTAGGTGCCATAATGCTGGCCAAGCTGCTGGAAGCGGCCGAACTGAAGCGCGAGGACGTTAAAATTGTGCCTATGAGGCTTGATCATTTGGAAAGTCTTGAGCATAATCGCCTAGATGCCATCATCACCTACGAACCCAACCCCACCCTGCTCGAAAAAATGGGTTTCGTGCGGCTGTTTGATACGCGTAGCCTGCCTAACCTTATCGTGGATCTGCTCGCGGTGCGTCAGGATCGGGAAAAGCAGCATGCCCATGCCCTACAATCGTTGATAAAAGGGCATTTCCAAGCGCTCAAGTTGTGGCAGATCAACCCGGATGACACGGCTTACCATTTGGGGGTTATTATGGATACCCCTGTTGAGGATGTTAAAAAGTCGTTCTATGGGCTCAACCTGCCGGACATTAACTACAATATCCACTACCTAACCGCACCCGCCGATGAACTTAACCAATCCGTAAGTGAAATTAGCAACATTATGCAGCGGGAAGGGCTGATTAAGCATCCTGTAAGAAATGATCGGTTATTTATCACGGACTACCTGCCAGAAGGTTTTTAATGCGTATGCTGTGCCTGATACTAGCCGTGCTTTTTTTAACGCCAATGGCAGGAAACACTGCACAGCCGATACCGTTGAAAATCGGCATAC
The DNA here is from genome assembly GCA_903945375.1 of uncultured Methylococcaceae bacterium. GTDB lineage: Bacteria > Pseudomonadota > Gammaproteobacteria > Methylococcales > Methylomonadaceae > Methylovulum. The sequence continues at coordinate 26,407 of CAJAVP010000104.1, forward strand.
TAGCAACACTCGCAGTGGATCAAGAAAACGTCCGATGGCAGCCTTTGGCAGTGTACCTAAATGGCGTCCTCACCGGCGTTGAGACCAGCGTTCATGCCTACAATTTCAAAGGCATGGAGCAGGCGATCCTGAGCCATAACGTCGACATCGTCATCACCGACCCTGCCGAATACTTAGTTTATTCACACCGCATAGGGTTGTCCCCGCCTATCGCCACCCTCGTAGAAATTAATGACGGCAAGCCATTGCAAGGGTTTGGCGGAACTATTTTAGTCCGCAGTGAACGCGCCGAACTAAAAAATCTGGAGGACTTACGCCACCAACGCATTGCTGCGGCTGACAAAGGATCGCTGGCAGGTTTTCAGATGCAGGCTTATGAGCTGGCAAAGAAAAATATCCAGTTACCACAAGATGCCACCGTAATCTTTACTGACCTGCCCCATGAAAACATGTTACAAACCCTACTGGATGGCAGGGCTGATGCCGCCTTCGTCCGTAGCGGGTTGCTGGAAACATGGCTGAGTGAAGGTAAGGTCAAGCCGGGGCAATTGCGCGTCATCAATCAAGTCGGCTACCCCGGTTATCCTTATGCGCTATCGACGCCGATCTACCCGAATTGGCTCGTCGCCACCATGCGCCAACTCGACCTGGAATTGGCAGAGCGCCTTGCTGCTGCTTTATTGCTTATGCCGAAATCCCCAAGCATTGGTATTCACGGTTTCACACTGCCCTATAATTATGAACCGGTGGGCGAAATTACTCGCGCCCTCAAAATGCCGCCCTATGATAAGGAGCCGCCAGTAACCTTGGCGCAGATATGGCGTGACTATAGGCTGATGATTATAGAGGCGTTGGTCGGCCTGGCATTTATTGCTGTTCTGTTTGTGCTATTGCTGATTTACATAGCCCGCCTTCGAAAATCAAGGCAGGAAAGCGAACGCAACGCGCTGAGGATGGAACGGGAACGTACCCGTTTGCGTACACTACTGCACACACTTCCTGATATGGTGTGGCTGAAAAACCCCAAGGGTGTTTACGAATTTTGTAACCCTAATTTCGAAGCCTTGTTGGGAACCGGCGAAGGGCACATCATTGGCAAAACTGATTACGATTTTTTCGACAAGGAACAGGCCGACATTTTCCGTGCAAAAGATCAGGCCGCTATGGCGGCTGATAAGCCTATCACCAATGAAGAATGGTTAAGCCTCAAAAACGGCAGTTACCGTGGCCTTTTCCAAACCATCAAGACTCCAGTCAAGGACATCAGAGGGCAGCTGATTGGCATTCTCGGCGTGGCCCGCGATGTTACACAGTTGCGTGAAATTCAAGTAGCCCTCGGCGAGCGCGTCAAAGAACAAAAGTGCCTTGTCAACGTCTTCCGGGCTACTGAAGATCTGGATACCCCCTTGCCTGAAGTGCTGCAAACCATTGTTGGGCTGCTGCCCCCCGCGTGGATGTGTCCAGATGTCGCCGCTGCCATGATCGAATGGGATGGCCAATCTTTCAGCACATCCGGCTTCAGGCAAGGTGTCTCGGTACAGACGGCCGAGTTTCTGGCCTCTGGCAATCGACCAGGACGCATCAGTGTGTGTTATTTAGAACTCCGCCCTTTGCAGCAGGAAGGGCCGTTCTTGCAGGAAGAGCGCATATTGATCGACTCGGTGGCACAACAGATCGCCCGATTCATCGAAAGAAAAGCATTGCAGACCCAACTCATCACGGAACGCGAGCGCCTGCAAAACATCATCGACAGCACCCATGCCGGCACCTGGGAATGGAATCTGCAAACTGGAGAGACCTTGTTCAACGAGCGCTGGGCTGAAATTTTCGGGTACAAGCTGGAAGAACTTATCCCCTTTACTGTTGAGAGCTGGAGGCAATTTGTCCATCCGGACGACATTAAACATGCCAATAAATTGCTGGATAAGCATTTGGCCGGTAAATCCGACTATTACGAATGCGATGTCCGCATGCGGCACAAGGATGGCTACTGGATATGGGTCGCTGACCGAGGCAGGGTGACGCGCCGCGATGACCAAGGTAGCCCCGTCATCATTAGTGGCACCCATGTGGAGATTAACGAACGTAAAGAAGCTGAACAACGCCTGCAAGAAAGCGAGCAGCGTTTCCGCAGTTTGTTTTCCGAATCCAAACAGCCCATGTTGCTGAACGAAAACAGGCACTTTATTGACGCCAATCGAGCCACGCTGGAGCTGCTTGGTTACGATACCCTGGCAGAATTTCAGGGCGCTTCCCCAGCGCAAATTTCCCCTGAATTTCAGCCAGATGGCAAGCGTTCCTCCGACAAGGTCATTGAAGTTGAAGAGATAGCCTTTAAGAAAGGCTGCCATCGTTTCGAGTGGGAACACCTTAAGAAAAACGGTGAACACTTTTTTGTCGAAGTTATGCTCACGGCGATAAACTTTGGTTCAATGCTCCAGCTCCACGTAGTCTGGACAGACATCACCGAGAAAAAACGCACTGAGCAGGAACTCGAAAAGTATCGCTTGCACCTTGAGGAACTTGTGAAGAACCGGACGAGTGAACTTGAAACAGCTAGACAGGAGGCGGTAGCGGCAAATCAGTCGAAGAGTATTTTTCTGGCCAATATGAGCCACGAAATCCGCACACCGATGAACGCGATCATTGGTTTCTCGCACCTGCTGGAGGGACAAATAAAGCAGCCGGAGCAAAGGGATAAACTCAACAAAATCATTGGTGCGAGTAAGCACTTGCTCGGTATTATCAATGACATTCTAGACCTTTCCAAGATCGAAGCCGAAAAGCTTACGCTTGAAGAGGTTACCTTCTTGGTATCGACCACAATCAACCATGTGACCAGCATGATAGCCGGCCGCTGTGCAGAAAAAGGAATCCAACTTATTGAAGAAATAGACCCTCGGTTGAACAAGCTTCCACTGGTTGGTGATCAGCTACGCTTAGGTCAGATATTGCTCAATTATGTGGGCAATGCCGTCAAATTTACCGACCAAGGAAGCATCACACTGCGAGCCAAAGTATTTTCAAAAAATCAACAGTACGCAACGCTTCGTTTCGAGGTTCAAGATACCGGCATAGGCATCAGCGCCGATAATATCGTGAAACTATTTTCCGCATTTGAACAGGCCGAAGCCTCTACCACCCGCAAATATGGCGGTACGGGTTTAGGCTTAGCCATTTCCAGAAAGCTGACGCAACTGATGGGTGGTGAAACTGGCGTCATAAGCGCGCTGGGGCAAGGCAGTACATTTTGGTTCACTGTGGTGATGAAATTAGGTTCTGCAAATGACTTACCGGTTGGAGGCATCGGCCTACAAGCACAATTACGCAAGGATGCACGTATCCTGCTAGTCGAGGATAACGAAATCAACCAAGAAGTGGCAAAAGAAATTCTCACGGGATTCGGGCTCTCTGTAGACATTGCAAACCATGGCGGCGAGGCATGTGAAAAGATGGTGGATAGCTTCTATGACCTGATACTGATGGATATGCAAATGCCCGTCATGGATGGCTTGGATGCCACCCGGAAAATTAGGAGCATGCCCAATGGACATGAAATCCCAATTGTGGCAATGACGGCTAATGCTTTTGAGGAGGACCGCAAACGCTGCCAAGAAGCCGGCATGTGTGGCTTTGTTTCTAAACCAGTCGATCCGGACCGGTTATCTGCTGTTTTGGCGCAGTGGATTCCGGATGCAAGCACTGACCAAAATGAACATCCTGTTCCGAACACAAGCCCCCATCTCAAAGAACAAGCAGTGGATAAGCTTTCAGCAACTGAACAGGAAACTCAACATATTGATACTAAGGCTGGTCTGAAATATACCGAAACAGTGGCCACTTACCACGCGATGTTGAGTATGTTTGATCAACGCAACGCAGAATCCCCACAACGCATTCGGGAGGCTCTACAAAAGGACGACCGTCGATCTGCAGAAATCATAGCCCATTCACTGAAGGGGGTTGCCGCGATGCTAGGGATGCATGAGCTGCAAAAGTTAACGGCATCGATCGAGCATCAGATACATTCTGGGACTAGCAAAAAAGATCTGGAGAATGAACTTGTTACATTGGCAGGCGTCATTTCATCAGTACTGTATGAAATCAAAGCCATGGGCCTTCACAGGCCGGCTAATTCAGGGACAACCGATAGCGCAAAAGTCAAACAATTGGTGACCGAGGTGGTGAGTCTTCTGGAAAAAGACGACATGAAAGCTTATTTGCTATGGCGTGAATTAGACCCAATCCTAACCTTAGCCATCAGCGAAAACGATATTGTTTCAGTTAGGCAAAAAATTGAAAACTTTGATTTCCCCAGTGCCCTGTTGACCTTGAATGCAATTATTGATATGCATCCGGAAATAATAAGTCCCTGATATTTTTTGGGTAGTGTTTATGGGATTAGCCATTCTCATTATGACATTCAACGGTAAGTATTTAGCCCCCCCTTAGTTAAGAGAGATAGCGAATCTCTGCAGGAATGACAAATTAATGGCAGTAATTTTTAGGAGAGGGCTGAATAATTACATGTTAACCACTAGGCTTATTCCCGATCTTCCAGCTTGGGAATAAGCCTATCCAAACATCAAGGCAACTCCACCAATAAGCCATCAATACGCTGATAACCTCGCGGTAAATGCAGTCCTCGTTTTCCACGTGTGCTGCTATATTGTGCGATATCATTCGGCTTCAACACCAAAAACTGCTTGCCTGACAGGATTTTCAATGGACTGTTAGCTGATAATAATGCCGTTGCTACAATACGATCTTTGCCCGCTGTCAACTCTTCTGCGGTCATCTGAATTAATTTATTTCCCCTGCCCCGCGCTAAAGCGGGTAATTCTTGAACGGGAAAAACCAACAAGCGACCTTGTAGCGTCGCAACCACTAACACATCCGCCTCATGACTGACGGTCAAAGGCTTCAATAGCTTGGCGTTATCGGCCAAGGTAATAACTGTTTTACCCGCCTTATTTTTAGTCAGTAAATCTTGCAACTGTACTCTAAAACCAAAGCCTTGATCACTTGCCAAGACCAACCAATCTTCCAGATTACCGGCGATGACATGCGTAAAAACCGCACCGGCGGGTGGATTAAGTCGCGCAGTGAGTGGCTCACCTTGCGTTCTCGCCGAGGGTAAATCATGTGCCGAAGTGCTGTAAGCGCGTCCTGTGGAATCCAGAATATAAATAGGTTGTGTTGAACGACATTTGACCGCATCAGCAAAACTATCACCGGAGCGGTAGCTTAAACTGGCGACATCAATATCATGCCCTTTGGCGGCTCGGATCCAACCTTTTTCTGACAAAATCACAGTGATTGGCTCATTACTGATTAACGCCGTCGTCGCTAAGGCTTGCGAGGCTTCACGGGTTACGATTGGTGAACGCCGGTCATCCCCATATTTTTGCGCGTCCGCTGTAATTTCATCGCGAATTAAATGATTTAATAAGGATTTTGATGCTAATATTTTTTCCAGTTCAGCGCGTTCTGCGGCTAATTCATCTTGTTCGCCGCGAATTTTTACTTCTTCAAGTTTAGCGAGGTGGCGCAGTTTTAATTCCAAAATAGCTTCTGCTTGCAAATCACTGATAGCAAACCGCGCCATTAATACAGGCTTAGGCTGATCTTCATTGCGAATAATGGCAATGACTTCATCAATATTTAGATAAGCAATCAATAAACCATCCAAAATATGCAGTCTAGCCAAAACTTTATCTAGCCGATATTGAAGGCGACGACGCACGGTCTCGGTTCTAAAACTCAGCCACTCAAGCAAAATTTCTCGCAACCCCTTGACTTGAGGACGACCGTCTAAGCCAATCATGTTTAAATTGACGCGATAGCTTCTTTCTAAATCGGTTGTTGCAAACAAATGCGACATGACAGATTCGACATCTAAGCGTTTGGTTTTAGGAATAATTAATAAACGGGTCGGGTTTTCATGATCGGATTCATCACGTAAATCGTCAATCATCGGTAATTTTTTGGCCAACATCTGAGCGGCAATTTGTTCCATCAACTTCGCGCCAGAAACCTGGTGCGGCAGCGCAGTGATTACTATAACGCCTTCTTCTACTTCGTATTTAGCCCGCATTTTTACCGAGCCGCCGCCATGAGTATAAATTTTTTGAATATCCTCGGCGGAGGTAATGATTTCTGCATCCGTTGGATAATCGGGGCCTTTGATATGCTCAAACAGCTGCGCTAGGCTGCTGTCGGGGTTATCGAGCAATTGAATACACGCAGCAGCAACTTCTCTGAGATTGTGCGGAGGAATATCCGTTGCCATGCCGACCGCAATACCCATTGTGCCATTCAGCAGAATATTAGGTAGTCTAGCAGGCAATAATTCAGGCTCTTTTAATGTACCATCAAAATTATCCGACCATTCAACCGTGCCCTGCCCTAGCTCATTCAGCAAAGTTTGCGCGTAAGCAGTCAAGCGAGATTCCGTATAACGCATCGCCGCAAAAGATTTGGGGTCGTCCGGCGAACCCCAGTTGCCTTGCCCATCAATTAGGGGATAGCGATAAGAAAACGCTTGCGCCATCAAGACCATCGCTTCGTAGCAAGCCGAGTCGCCGTGTGGGTGATATTTACCTAATACGTCGCCGACGGTACGCGCCGATTTTTTATATTTGGCTAACGCGGTCAGCCCTAATTCAGACATTGCATAAACAATACGCCGCTGCACGGGCTTTAAACCATCTGCAACATGCGGCAACGCACGATCGAGAATCACGTACATGGAATAATCCAAATAGGCTTTCTCGGCAAAATCCTTTAAAGGCAGTTGTTCAAAATTTTCTTGTAAAGCCACTTAGTTCTCTTCCTCTTTCTGTAAATCGCGAATTTGTTCCAGACTCTCCTGGCGCATTTTTTTACGAATTTCCGCCGCCGCAAAACGCATTTTCTCCTCTTCGGTCGCTAATTGTAAACGGGGTACTTCGACAGATTTACCCTGTTCATCAATAGCGACCATCGTAAAATAACACGAAGTTGTATAACGTTTTTCATAAGTGCGTAGGTGTTCGGCGAAGACATCCACACCGATCTCCATCGATGAGCGACCGACGTGGTTGACTCGCGCATGAAAAGTAACCAATTCACCGACATTGACTTGTTGTTTAAAAAACACCTGATCCAATGCGGCAGTGACCACATAATTTTTGCAATATTTTGCAGCGCAGGCATATGCGACCTGATCCAATAGTTTTAGCAAGCTACCACCGTGAACATTTCCGGAAAAATTAGCCATATCCGGAGTCATCAACACGGTCATTGTGAGAGAATTTTCTTGTTGTGTCATAACTGAGTATTTAATTTGGAACATTATTGTAAGCACTATCATATCATTCTAAGGCTGCCACTAACACGGGGCACTCAAGCAAGACTTAACCGTTCGTCCTGCGTCATGAGTTTGTCGAAGGATGGACGGTTAAGACGATCATGGCTCGACAAGGCTCTCCTGATTAAGTCGAGCACTAAATAACTATCATTTACCTAGGTTTTTTGACAATACCCAGTCAATGAATTAACCTTAAAAAATACAATATTTACTAACCCTACAGAGATATCACCATGAAGCTTATTTTTTCGGTTACATTTAAAACCTTTTTTATCACCACGTTGATGCTATTTAGTCATTCTACCTATGCCGTTGATGCAGAATCAGCAAAGGCTTTTGCTAAACAAAACAATTGCTTTAGATGTCACGGCCTTGATCGTGACAAAGATGGTCCAGCCTGGAATAAAATTGCTCAAAAATTTAAAGCAGACCCTGAAGGCAAAGATAAATTACTAAAACACCTATCCTCAGGTAAGATGGTTAAATTCCCTGATGGTCATGAAGAAGCACATATTAAGCTTGAATCAAATAATGAAAAAACGGTCAATTTGGTTAACTGGATTCTCTCCATATAACATCTCAAAATGTAATTTATCGTGCTTACGTGAGGCCTGGTAGTTCTTAACCTTTCCGGAACTATTACTATGACAAAAACGGTTATGCCCTATTGTTTTCAACTGACACAGTGATAGGCCATGACTATTATCGCTATTATAAAGCCCGCTCAGAATCGGCGCTGCATAGCCATTTCAACGCCTGTTTTACCATCTTAAATTTGATTAAGTGGCAGGACAGGCAACTGTACCACAGCGAAAACCTATTTCTTTTTCTAGTTGGAAGCGTAGGTTTTTCAATAGATTAATGATTGAACGTATGTCTTCAAACTTTGCATTGGACTTGAGTTTGATTAAATCATCTCCGCCTTACGAAGAGCGTTGTAACGTCTGGGCTATAGCGGCTTAAAACTGCCCGAAGTATTTCAATGATTGAGTTACAACCGAATCAACGTGTTTTAGATGTGTGTGCGGGGACTAACGCAATAGGCATCGCAGTATTAAAACGCAAACCTAGTCTTAAAATACCGATGTACGGCAACTCTCATTATGGCCATCACGACACCAAATCACTTCAGAGGCTGTGAAAGAGGCGTATTCGGAAGCAAAAACCATGATTTTTGACTCCAGCATAGTCGACTAATCAAACCAGTGTTCCAGTCATAATGAGCATGACGACTAACGAGTGGAGTGCAAGCGCCGACTATTGGCCACTTGCCTAAGTTATTCCATGCTTATTTCTTAAGTGATCATCAACAGAGATTGAAATCGCTATAATTAGCCAAAGCTTATCGAATCAGCATCAAAACTCTTCCCAGCCATCAATGGGATCAATAGGTTTAGATTTTGCCTTTGCACAAGATATGCTTTTTAAAACAGAAACATCCCTTTTCAAACGCATAATTGAGATGCCGACTTCACTAGATGCCGAAACAAAAGAAGAGTCCGCGTTGTTAAGCAAAATGTGTGCTTTATCATATTGCTCATTATTGATAGTTTGAGCAACATTTCCCGCTTCAATATGAAACAGCGTGTGCTTAGAAAGACATTCTTTAAAACTATTCAGATGAGCAAGCTGATTTTTAATATCGCCATGTATCCATTTGCCAAAATCACAGCAGTTATCTTTTGAGATAGTTACTGCATCAAGTTTCTCATGATGATTTATCGCAGCGCGAAATTTCACTTTCCATTCGGCATGTTTGTGGAGGGCATTATCTAATTCATTACAGATATTTTCAGGGTTATTAATGGCAATTGACTCTTTTACAACCGGTACAACCGCTTTACCTGGATAGCTGTCAATTTTTAAAGGCATTTGTTTTTGCTCTATCACATGATTGCCGGGTAAAAACACTGGGCTATGTATCTTATCCATTTTAAAAACGGCTATCATGACCGACAGATTTTGTACTTGATCCTCTAAAGACTCAGCCGCCGCCGCTGCTTGCTCGACCAAAGTTGCATTTTGCTGAGTGGCAGTATCCATTTTGAGTACCGCTTGGTTGACACGCTTGATATCTGCGCCTTGCTCAACGGAAGCAGCGGCGATGGCTGTCATGATGTTGGCGACTTGCCCAACTGAGGCAACAATGTCCTCCATTGTTTTACCGGCATTGTTTACCAGACTCGTGCCATCCTCGATTTTTTCCGCTGAATCATTAATCAGTGAATTGATTTCTCTTGCCGCTGCCGCTGCCCGTTGCGCTAAATTGCGAACCTCACTAGCAACGACGGCGAAACCACGCCCATTCTCTCCCGCTCGTGCGGCTTCTACAGCGGCATTAAGTGCCAATATGTTAGTCTGGAAAGCAATACTATCAATCACACCGATAATATCGACGATTTTTCTAGAGCTTTCGTTAATATTGCTCATCGTGCTAATCACTTGTTGCACGACATTCCCGCCGTTAAGAGCCTCTTTTGATGCCTCCAGCACCATCTGATTCGCCAATTTTGCATTTTTAGCATTCTGATTGACCGTAGCAGATAGCTCTTCCATGCTCGAAGAGGTCTCTTCCAAGCTTGCAGCCTGTTGCTCAGTACGGTGCGAGAGTTCGGTGTTACCTGTAAATATCTCTTTTGCAGCGATACTAATAGAGTTAGACGCCTCTTTTATGGTCGAAACAACCTGAGCTAGATTATCCACAGAAAGATTAACGTTGTTACACAGCTCAGCAAAACTGCCTAGGTAGCTTGTAGTAATTTTTTGAGTGAGATCACTATTGGCAAGTGCATCAAGCACTCGAATAACCTCGTTGATAGGATTGACAATACTATCTAAGGTCTCGTTAACACCCACCACGATTTTACAATAATCCCCCTGATGTTTAGTCGTATCAGCGCGAGTACCCAACTCACCCGCCAGCGCTGCATTAGATAATAGATTGGCATCCTCCACTAATTGCTGAATAGCCTCAATCACAGCATTTAGATTTTCTTTAAGCGTATTGAAATCACCATGATAGGTATCAGTAATCTTCGGAGGAATATCGCCTTTGGATATTCGCTCGACATAAGTAGCTGCCATGTTTAAGGGATCAATAACCGCGTCTAAAGTACCATTGACACCGGCGACAATTTTACGAAAATCCCCATGATGTCTTGATACATCAGCTCGGGTAGATAAATCACCTTCCATTGCCGCTTTGGCTAACATTAACGTATCATCAATCATGCTATGAATCATCTCAGACATCCGTTTCATTGATGAAATCAAACTCGTTGTATCACCGTCTGTCACAACAATGTTTGTTGAAAGATCGCCATTGGAAATTTTATTGGCAATCTCAATAGCCAACGTTGGCTCGCCACCTAGCTGCTTTAACAATCGACGACTAATCACGCCAATAACGATAAATAATATAATTTGTAGAATGAGTTGTCCGCCCCAGATCCAATAATTAATCGTCTTGATGGAATCCATATCCGCCTTGATATCGATAATGACACTGGCTGCCCCGAGAACCGCACCTTCATCGACACCGTGACATTTAAGACAATCCATTCCGTTATAGTTTTTTCCAGCGATAAATGGCATAACGGTTCTGAGCAATTCCTCACCGTTATTACCTCGAATCAAATTTATCTCTGTTTTACCACTCGATAAAACTCTACGATCCATTTCATCTATCGGTTGCTCTTCGGGGAGTCCTGCGGGAAACTCGTCATCTATTGCTTTCGCACGGATAATACGCATTTCCTTAACCTTATCTAAATGTCCTATTTTCTGGATAAAAAGCTTACGAGCCGCTTTATCACTAATCACCTCGTAACCGCCAGACTTAATGATCATTAAGGTATTTAAGCCGTTGATTGCACTGGAAGCGACAGATTGAGCACGCTCTTCGATATCATTTAAAACTTGCTGCTCCATGCTAGATGAAACCCATAGCTGAGCAGCAAAAAGAATAATGATTAAAGAGCCTTGAATAAGTATCCGTAGTTTCCTCTGAAAACCAATCTTGCTCCAGCCCCCCAAAAATCGACTCATATTCTTATCCTAATGATGAAAAAACTGAATAAATAACGACAGCGACATAAAAACATTCCATTTACAGTTTACTATCGAAAAAAATTGATCGATATAAACCACTATAACGTACAAAAAAAAACGGAGGCTGAATTTCTCAACCTCCGTTTTTGTACACTAACGAGAAGTAGACTAGAAATTAACCATTAATTAGATAATGGGTAAAAATACTAGCTACATAACCGGCTGCAATAGCAGGTGTCCACTGCAAATGACTGAAGAACGTGTATTTATGGTCAGACTGACCCATTAACGCAACACCAGCCGCTGAACCCACGGACAATAACGAACCACCCACACCCGCAGTTAAAGTAACCAACAACCATTGATATAAATCCATATCCAGGTTCATATTCAATACCGCGAACATAACGGGAATATTATCAACAATCGCAGAAATTAAACCGACCAAGATGTTAGCCGTTGTTGCACCTAAGCCTTCATACATCGCACTAGACAATAATTCTAAGTAACCAATGTAACCTAAGCCACCTACGGCAAAAACAACACCAAAGAAGAACAGTAACGTATCCCATTCGGCATGACGTACTTTATTGAAAATATCAAAGCCTTCTTCGCCCTCGACAGCATAATTCTTTTTTAAGTAAAAACCATACAACATTAATGCAGACAAACCCACCATCATGCCCATAAATGGGGGCAAATGTAGGGCTTGTTTAAAACTAACGGCTGTTGCAATCGTTAATAAGAACATGAAACAGATTTGCAGCGCACCTGGCTTTAATTGCACAGCCGCTTCACTAGATTCCACGGGTTGCTCATCAGGAACAGCAAAATACATGACTGCGGCAGGCACCGCATAATTGACGGCTGAAGGAATAAATAGTTTGAAGAAATCAAAAAATTCAGCATATTCAGCCTGCCAAACCATCAAGGTAGTGATATCACCAAACGGACAAAAAGCGCCACCGGCATTGGCAGCTACAACTAAATTGACAAAGCCGATACTGACAAATCTTGGATTATCTGCACCAACCGCCATCACCACCGCACCAACTAATAAAGCGGCAGTCAGGTTGTCGGCAACGGATGACAAAAAGAAGGTAATCACACCGGTAATCAAAAACAATTGGCGATAGCCAAATTGCTTTCTAACCAACCAAGAACGTAATGCCTCAAAAACGTTACGTTCAGCCATAGAATTGATGTAAGTCATTGCGACCAGCAAAAACAACATTAATTCGGCATATTCTTTTAGGTCATGCTCAAAAGCCGCGTGCATATCTTCCACAGACACGCCTTTTTCTGCCGCCAATATTGCCGCATGAGCCCAAATAATACCCGCCGCCAAAATAACCGGTTTAGATTTACGCAAATGCGTAAACTCTTCGGTCATCACAAAGCCGTAAGCAATAATGAAGATAAGCACGGTATAAATTCCGCGCTCTGTTCCCGTCATTTGTAGGCTTTCAAAACTTTCAGCCCAAGCCATTTCCGGTATGAATAAGGCAAACAACATCACCAATAAAAAACGTAACACATATCCCCCCTTAAACTCTCTATAATAATTAATTAAAAAAACACTCAAAATTCAGCGGCTAATGGTATCACACTACTGTAAATTTTTCCGCTCGTTGCCAAATACCAACACACGAACACGTTAATCGCGTGTTAAGACATCAGCTAAATTTCACACTTAATGGTATCACCATACAATAAATTTTGTCATTTTATGACTCGCGGTATATGATTGCCCGCTGTCATATTTCGCCCGCAAGGCTCTAAAACACTCACTATGTATCAGTATAACAACACCGACCAAACTCTCGTTGACGAACGAGTCGCCCAATTTAGACGACAAACCGAACAATTTTTAAACGGTGAAATCACCGATGAGCAATTTCGAGCGTTACGCTTACGAAATGGCTTGTATGTGCAAACTCACGCACCCATGCTTCGTGTTGCCGTTCCTTACGGTTTGCTAAGCTCTAGGCAATTACGCAAAATCGCCCATATTGCCCGTTATTACGATAAAAATTATTGCCATTTCACCACGCGGCAAAATATTCAATTCAACTGGCCTAAGCTTGAGCAAGTACCGGATATTTTGGCAGAATTGGCAACCGTGCAAATGCACGCCATTCAAACTAGCGGCAATTGCATTCGTAACACAACCACCGATCATTTAGCCGGTGTTTGCAGCGATGAAATTGAAGATCCCCGTCCCTATTGTGAAATTATTCGTCAATGGTCAACCTTACACCCTGAATTTGACTATTTACCCCGCAAATTTAAAATTGCTGTTAGTGGCGCATTACACGACCGAGCCGCCACGCAATTTCATGATATTGGCGTACATCTGGTAAAAAACGCGACCGGAGACATCGGCTTTAGAATTTTAGTAGGTGGCGGCTTAGGGCGTACACCCATTATTGGACAAGTAATTAAGCCTTATCTGGAAAAAAAGCATTTGTTGTCTTATCTCGAAGCCATTTTGCGGATTTACAATTTATTAGGTCGTCGTGACAACAAATACAAAGCGCGGATAAAAATCTTAGTTAAAGAAACGGGCCTAGCACATTTTACCGATTTAGTAGAAAAAGAATGGCTACTAACTAAAGACGCCCTAGAATTAACTGAAGCGCGAATCAACACCATTAAAGCGCAATTTGTCGCACCACCATACGATGTCAATGCCGCCGACGATGAACGCTTTACTAACGCTCAACACGATCATCAGGACTTTGCCATTTGGCTAGAGCACAATACGGTGGCACATAAAGTATCAGGCTACCGAAGCGTCTTCTTGTCCTTAAAAGCCCCTGAAGTCCCACCAGGCGATTTAACTGACAGCCAACTCGATGCGGTTGCTGATTTGGCAGATCGTTACAGTTTTGGCGAAATTCGCTCAACCCATCGGCAAAACTTAATTTTTGCCGATGTCAAACAAGCTAACTTGTTCTCTCTATGGCAAGAACTGACACAAATTAATCTAGCAACCCCTAACATTGGCACAGCAACCGACATAATCTGTTGCCCTGGTCTGGATTTTTGTTCACTCGCTAATGCCAGCTCTATTGGTATTGCCAAAGAAATCAACGATGCCTTAGATGATATGGATTATCTGCATGACATTGGTGATGTAAAAATCAATATGTCTGGCTGCATGAATGGCTGTGCTCACCAAAGCGTAGGACATATTGGCATCTTAGGTGTCGATAAAAAAGGCGCAGAATGGTATCAACTCACTCTCGGTGGTTCGTCTGAAAATGAAGCGGCTATTGGCGAACGGCTAGGCCCTGCTTTGGCTAAAAACGAAGTGACCCAAGCCATCACAACCATCTTGGACGTTTACGTTAAACAACGTCTGGTAGATGAATCATTTTTGGACACTGTAAAACGGGTTGGCATTGAACCCTTCAAGGAGCAAGTTTATGCAAGTCATTAAAAATAAACAGCTAATAGATAACGCTTGGCAGCAAATTGCCGATGACGGTGAAATTGTCGAGGGCAACATAAGTGTTTCACTCGCACGCTGGAGAAAAGAGAAAAATCAACTGATTTCTCATAAGAATCAATTAGGTATTCGCATCCAACCGGATGATAACCTAGCCGATATCGCTGATGAGTTAAGCTATTTTCAACTGATTGAATTGGCTTTCCCTGACTTTGCCGACGGCCGCTTGTTTTCTCATGCTTGGTTATTGAGAAATCGCTATGCCTACACGGGTGAATTACGAGCGACGGGGCATTATATGTCCGATCAGGTGTTTTATTTATCTCGGGTTGGTGTCAATGCGTTCCTGCCCAATAATCCCGCACACCTGGCTATTGAATTGACACATTTAAACGATTTCTCGGTACATTACCAAAGATCGAGTCTTAATCATCCGTAATGTTTTTACACCAAACAGTCAATCTTTAGAGTTTCTATTGGCCTGGATACTCGTGGGCTCTAGCTGCCAAAGAAACAACTGGACGAACTTTAAAAAGGGTTGCCGTCAAACAACAACCCTTTGGATCAAAAAACAAGCCTTCCCTGTACGAAGCGATTGCGGACGTAGCCGTATACCTAAATCCATTTCACAACATTAAAGCTGATATGCACACAACGCTAGGTATAGCACAGGACGTTTTAAACCAGTTCATTTGTTGTCAGTTACCCATTAGCCCTTATCCCGTTACCCTACCGCGTAAAGACTTTATTGTGATGGTCAAATTGGTCAGGTTACTACATCGACTAAGTGTAAATAACGCCTATCAACACCTGCTACATGACCATTTACCGGCTGTTGCTCACTTTAATCCGGGTCATTTTGGCGTCATGATGGGCTACGATTTTCATTTAACTAAAACCGGACCGAAATTAATTGAAGTCAATACCAATGCCGGCGGTGCATGGTTTGCTTATTTGTCTGAAAACGCAATGGCAACGCAATTTTCTGGGCGTTTAGCGGCTCGATTGCTCAATAGTTTTTTAGTTGAATTTGCACGGTATAAGCGATCACGCTCAGCAAAGCCATCTTGTATGGCTATCTTGGATGAACACCCTGAGTCACAATTTTTATATCTTGAAATGCAGAAATTTGCCGAGTTGTTTAGGCGAGCTAATATTAAAACAGTAATCTGTGATCCACTTGAATTGAGAAAATCGGGGTCACAACTTTATTTCGGTGATCAAACGGTTGATATGATTTATAACCGCCATTGTGATTTTTATCTGCAAACACCCGCTTTGGCAGATATTAAAAACGCTTGGCTTGAAGGCGGTGTCTGCCTAAGCCCTCACCCGCATATTTACGGATTATTGGCGGATAAACGTCGCATGGTGTTATGGTCAGATGTCGACGCATTAAGACCGCTAGATATCAAGACCGCTGAGCAAGCACTTCTTCGACAATGTATTCCTTACACGACTGCATTGGCAAGCCTGTCGTCTGATGCCGTTTGGCGCACTCGAAAGCAATGGGTATTAAAGCCTGATAACGGTTATGCGAGTCGCGGTGTCTATGTCGGCAATAAGTTGACCGCGACAAAACTGGCGCATTTACCTCCTGAATCCACGTTGGCTCAGCAATGGATACCGCCCTCAACGAGTACCTACCCGGACGAACTACCATTTAAGACAGATTTTCGATTATTTGCTTACCGCCACCATATTCTTGGTGTGGCGGCTCGTTTATATCAAGGTCAAGTTACAAATTTGCGTACACCAAATGGCGGCTTTGCTAAAGTGATATTGTCTTGAAAAACGCGCCGTCGCTTGTTTATTACTCGCCTTCAGTTGTTTGCTGGCTGGCATGGAGTATCTTTTTTATGCCGTGTTCTTGGCGTTTTACAAAATCGATACTTTGATCGGCGGCTTTAGTTGAGAGCGTTAAAATTTCTTTGCGATATTTCTGACTAAAATAACCGGTGGCGATACCCGCTCCAAGTAAGAATATCGGATTTTTAGTCAGGGTACTCAGAACGCCTTTACCTACTTGCATAATAGCGGTCGCAGCAACGCCGGTGACAATACCGAGCGCAATCATATCAACGGTTGGGGTGTTATTGATAGGTTCGATTATTGGCTGATCAATCAATATCTTAGGATTATCACGTAAGGTTTGCATACTGACTCCGCTAGTGTCTAATAGATTACTCATTCGTTTTATTCAGGCTCAGACAGCTTTAGCAAGTGTCCACTCGTCGCATTTTTTTGTGGTATGGCGCTATTGACCGGCGTAAGCGGCGGCTTGCT
The DNA here is from genome assembly GCA_903945375.1 of uncultured Methylococcaceae bacterium. Classification (GTDB taxonomy): domain Bacteria; phylum Pseudomonadota; class Gammaproteobacteria; order Methylococcales; family Methylomonadaceae; genus Methylovulum. The sequence goes on from CAJAVP010000104.1 coordinate 43,548, forward strand.
ATCGAGTTGATTTAAATTAGTGCTTGATGGACTCGCGCTACTAGGAGCGGCATCCAGTTCAGACTCGATATCCAGCGTGTCGTCATCGGTCACATTACCATCCTTGAGTAAATAGTCACGACGCTGTTGGTAAGCATTTTTTATAAACTCATAACGGTCTTTGTCAGAAGATGCCTCATTAACAACTTTTTCTGCGGGGATTAAATCGGCGCGTGTGTCGGCAATATCAACGACCTTAGAGCCTGCCGTGGCGGCACTTGCCGCACCACCAATGAATGAAACATAAGTCAGCGGATTGAGCATTGCATCGCCCATTAAACCCAACGTCTCTCTCGGTGAACTTGGACCAAAAATAGGCAATACAAGATACGGCCCTGATGGAATTCCCCAAACGCCTAAGGTTTGTCCGAAATCTTCATGATGCTTAGGTAAATCAATGTCTTTAGCGATATCCATCACGCCACCAACACCCACTGTGGTATTGATCAGCAAACGGCTTAAATCCTGCCCACCTTGAAGAATTTTAAATTGCAGTAAGTCATTGATAGTGACACCGACATCGTTAATATTACTAAAGAAATTAGTGACGCCTTTGTCAATGGGGTCCGGGGTTATCCATTCATAACCTTGAGCAATCGGTTTAATAATGCCTTTATCAAGGCCATCATTAAATGATTGACTACCTTGATTCCAAGCTTTCCAAGGATCTGAATCAGTCGTGCTGCAACCTAATAACAGCAAAGAAGACATCAGGATACCTCCCAGAGATAACGGTAAGGTAGATCTTAAATGATAAGTAGGGTGCTGAGTGTTTTTATAATACATTGTTTTATCTCGGTATCAATTAACAGAAAACGAATAGGGTAATTTAATCATCCTGCACACTTATACAGTGAGGATGGTGTTCATGATTAACAGCTTTGTTCTGCTGTATCGCTGTTGGATAAAAACTTATGGCAAAATTTTATCATTAAATCGCCACATTTTGTTTGGTAAATGCCATATCAGATAATTGTTCCGATGCACTACTGATTTTATAAGAGAATAGAGAATATGTCTTTGTTTACAATAAACTTAGTCATTACGCAAATCTGTTGTCTGGGTGTACTCCAAGCAAATAGCCGGCAAGTAGCAATAGACTCTCGTTACACTAAGCCAGATAATTGCCACTTTTATCGGCTTATTTTTAACTCGTTAACAGACTTACGCTAGAATAGCCCTATTGTTTTAACCCCTACATGGGATGCTAATGCGTAACTCATTATTTATCAATAACACTTTTTTTAAAACGGCGTGCTATTTTGAAGCCTCACTCTGCTTGCCAGCTTTCCTGCTAGGATGGCTTACGCAGATTAATCCGCTGGCTCATTTTTATTTTTCAAGTTCAGCACTACTCTACGGGGTATTAGGCACCGTGCCTTTATTCGCGTGGTTTTTGGTTATGCACAAACTACCCGGTCAATCTATCGCGGCTATCAGAGAGCTCTTATTGAAAACCTTAGGCCCTAGCTTTCAAGCGTATCAGTGGCCTCATTTTCTTTTGTTAGCAAGTATTGCGGGTATTTCAGAAGAGCTACTTTTTCGTGGTTTTTTACAGCCTTGGTTAGCCAGCTTTTTAGGCTCGACGGCAGGTCTTCTGCTCAGTAATGTATTATTTGGCATGGTGCACAGCATCACGCCTTTGTATGCTCTCTTAGCCAGTTTGGTTGGGATTTATCTGGGCTTGGCTATGGAATTTAGTGGTGAAAGCAATCTACTAACACCGATTCTTATCCATAGTTTGTACGATTTTTTAGCCATCACAGCGCTCATACACCAATACAGGGCGGGTTTGCTAACGACACAAAAATAAACAAGAAATTTTATAAATCAGAAATTTTCGTTAAATCAAGCCCCCAATGAAGCGGGTCTTCTTTGCCGATGATTGAATCGGGTGATAGTGATAAATCAAGCAATTCCGGCATGATATGAACCATTGAATTGGTCGAGAAAAATACCTTAACAATCGGTTTTAGCAAGCTTGATTTGGTTTGCTCAACAACCAGTGCCAAACGCCCAGTTTTCAGTTTAACCAAAGTACCGGTTGGATAAACGCCTATCGCTTTAACAAACGCACTAAAAACTGTGTCATCAAACTGCCCTTCTTTCCACTCAGCCATTTTCCGCAAAGATTCAGCAGGTTCCCAGCTCGCTTTATAGCAACGGGTTGAGGTAATGGCATCATAAACATCACAAACAGCTCCCATACGAGCGTATAGACTTAATTCATTTCCGGATAAGCGATCAGGATATCCCTCCCCATCAACACGCTCATGATGATGTAAACAAACGTCTAGCGTGATTTCAGTGACATCAGAGGTGTTTTTAAGCAGTTCCCAGCCTTGGAAAGGATGGGATTTCATAATCACAAATTCTGCATCAGTCAAGCGTCCCACTTTGTTCAGTATTTTGCTAGGGATGTACAGCTTGCCTATGTCGTGCATTAGGCCCGCCATACCAACTTCTTGTATCGTGTCACTATCTAAACCGAGTTCTTTACCCAATGCCATCATCAAGCCCGAGACGGCAATCGAATGCATGTAGGTGTAGTTATTCGCATTTTTTAAGCGGACAAGGCTTAATAAGGCATCGGAATTTCGAGAAATGGATTGATTAATATCATCGACAAGGTTAGAGGCTTGATCCATATTGACCGCCTTACCCATGCGTGCGTCATTGAACATAACGATGATGTCTTTTTTCGCATCAGTAACTACTTTTCTAGCACGTACCAATTCTTCTTTGACAGGTACTCTGGGTTTATGAATTTTATGTTGCGTAGCGATTTCGTGCATCGCAGTGTTAATATGGTTTTTTTCTTCTTCATCAGTCACAACAGGTGCTTCATTAGCAACATCAAGCCCCCTATCTGTATCAATCCAAATCTCTTTGATATTGTAATCTTTGATTGCTCTTAAATCTTTATCATTGATTAATTTAAAAGATTTTTTCCAAAAAGGGTTATCCATCCAGCTACCACAAACTTCATGAACATACATCCCTAATTGAACGTCCCTAGATTTAATTTTTTTTAGCATGTTAACCTCATAAAAACCACAGTATCAGCTTAATCATTTAGCCCCTTCTTGACTTATAAAGGCTATTCTCACAGACGCTCATCCCTTAGGAAGTGTCCAAGTGGTCGAGATGTCGGCGTTTCTGGAGAATGGAATCCTTGAGCTGATTATTTTTTTACTAAGACTTCACCGCGCCCCATTTCCGCCATATCGCCGGCAAAGCGCTGTACACGATTAAATGCCACTGAGTTTTCAGCAAACTTTGAGTTTAAAGTTTTAAATGCAGTAAACAACAGGGGCAAAAATGCCAAAGTATGCAAACCACAGTCATTAAAACTGGCGGAGAGTTGAGGTGGATTCCACAGTAATAATGTACCACGACGCATGGCATAGCCGAGATAACGTCCGGTCTGACCCATGACCGCAATCGTGCCAGCAATCATACGCGAGCCGCAATAATCGCCGGCATTTCCTTCAATTAAGATCATGCCGCGTCGTAAATGATCGCCCACCCGTTCGCCCGCATTACCTTTGACGAGAATTAAACCGCCTTTCATGCCTATTTTATTACCGGGCAATGCGCCACCTAAAAAATCACCGGTATCACCAATAATTTCTAAATAACCATTTTTCATTTCACAACCGGCGTACAAGCCGCTATTGCCCGTCACGGTAATTTGTCCAGATTTCATGCCCATTGCCAAATATGCACCGGCATCGCCTTCAACCGTGATATGCCCCTCTTCTAGGTCGCGACCAATAAAATCCAATTTTTCAAAACTGTTTTTAATAATAAGGCTTTGGGTATCAAATCCGGACAGACTGAATAATTGATCAACCCGTAATTTGCATTTGCCACTTTGAAGCTCAAGTGCCGCAATCTCTGCCGGTTCTTTGCCGAGTAAGTGTTGGCAGCTTAAGGGCGACATATCAACGCGCTGATCGGGGCGATATTTTAAAGTTAAGGTCAACGCACTCATGCCATAATCTCCTGTAAATGAAAGTGAAATGGCCCTAGTTTGCCACCATAATTACCGGCACTTATCCGTTGAATACCGGACGTTGCACCTAACTCACAAACGGCTTGAATGCCCACACGCATGGCTTTATCAATATCTTGTTTGCTTAAGCCATCGATAACAATTTCCATCACCGATTCACAACTGGCAGGTAATTCGGAATGAGTCATGCCTTTTAAAGTTGGACAAAAAGCATCATTGGTTGAGGCGTTTAAGGCTTTATATTTAGAGCCTACTTTAGAGCCAGAACGTACCACGCCACCTGGAAAGGGCATGATGACATTGGGGATTTTACGCATGGCATCAATCGCCGCTTCACAGGCCGCCAGTGCTTGTGGTTGTGATTCTGCTAATACTAGGAAATTCCCCCCGCCAACCGCTTCGACCTGTCCGGCGGTGGCTTCGGTCAAAAATTCACCATCCATCACAGGGATACGCCAATAACGTTTTCCCGCGATAACCTTAGCAATTTGAAAGCCATCACCAAAATAACGTAAATTTTTACCCAATGGAATTTTGATGTCACTCTTAATGCCGTTAAATAAGGCGGAGGTAGGTGAGGTCAATACGCATTGTCCAGCACGGGTTTCTAATTGTTTGGCAAGGCCTTTACCGCCCATTGCAAAGAACAATACTGCAACACCTGGACGACCGTCCGGAGTTTCTTCAGGTGTTAAGGTGCGCTCAATGCCCGCTTCACAGCCACACGCAATGACCGATGTGGCAAAGCCGCTCATAGATTGAGCTGCAATCAGTGCCCATTTTTCGTTTTGTGCGGTAATAATGATGCGGGTTGCTTTCATTGGAAACGCTTCTGCGAACGTCGCATCAATGCTTACACCGTTGATAATCATGCTAAATCTCCTACTAAAGGATGTGTGGTAAGGCTACCGCGTCCATCCTCGGTAATTTCATCATCACTCATTTTAAAATTGCCCAGTTTCATGGTCAGGTAACGGTCAAAATAATCTTTTAAACCTTTTTCTACAGAAGGATCAAAATCGGGTTTAACGGTGTGGGTGGTTCCCCATTTTGTCGCAACTACTTTGCCATCTACGACCACTAATTGACCATCTTTGAACACAAAATCTGGTTTTTCAAACATTTGCTCACGATTACTGTTGTCTGTATAAACCGTAATATCTGCCCACGCGCCGCTACCTAAATGCCCCCGATCTTTTAGACCAATCAGTTTCGCAGCACCGGCACGCGTCATAATGGCTATTTCGTTTAAGCTGTATTCGCGGTCAATAGATGCTAGCGTGGTCATTCTTTGTGCTTCAGGGTGAATGGTAGCCAAAACATCATTACGGAAGGTTCTGTCCATTAGCAGGCGGATTAAATGGGGATAACTGGTAAACGGTGCGCCGTTAGGGTGGTCGGTGGTCAGGAATATACGCCACGGGTCATCGACCAACAAAAAGGTTTCTAAGCCGATTGCCCATTGCAAGGCATTAACAAAGTTTTGGTCTTTGTATTTAAACGGCACAACCCCACAGCCGGCATCACATTCAATATCCATCGTGACCCATTTATTGGGGCTAGCGTGTTTGTGATTTGCGTGTTGACGCATATTATCGCCGGAGGCCGTGACGGTTTGTCCAAACAGAATTTGTCCAACATCGATGGTGATGTTTTTATTTTTATTGATGGCTTCGGCAATCTGCGCGGCACCGGATGAAAATTTAAAATCACCTTCCGTACCGTAGCTGTGAAACTGAATATGCGTCAAGTGCATAGGCAATCCACCGATACCCTGAATGGTGTCCAGTGTAGTTTGCATATTACCGGGTACACCCAAATTACAGCCATGTACATGCAGCGGATGACTCACGCCAATGGCTTTCACCGCAGTGGCTAGCACCTGCAAGATTTCACGCGGTGTGATGCCGTAGTGGCTATTTTGTTCATCGAGGTCAAGTTTGCGTTGGTTAAATTTGAACGCATTGATACCGCCCGGGTTGACCACTTTAACACCAATGGCCTTTGCCGCATTGATTGTCCAGGCGACATAATCATTTATCGCTTGTTGGTCTTTTTTTGCCGCCAGCAGTCGCAACAGGTAATCGTCACTACCCAACATCACATAACCGCCTTTATCCAAAATAGGAATATCGCCCATTTCCATATGCGCTTGACGGGCATTAATCGGCAATAAAGCCGGTTCAAAACCTGCGGTATAGCCCATTTCAGCGTAGCGATAACCAGTTACGAAGGTACTGGGCATGGCGTGGCCGCAGCCAGAGCGACAAATAGAGTTGCGCTCCACCGGATCGGCTCGATGATCTTCAGGTAACAGGATACGTGCAATATTGCCTTTACCACCACCAATATGCGTGTGCATATCAATAGCTCCCGACATGACAACTTTGCCGTGCAGATTATATTCCTGGTCAGGAACGGTATCGCTGGGCGGGTCGATAATACGTCCGTTTTTAATGTAAATATCGCGTTGTTGACCGGCAACGCCCGCTGCGGGGTCATACACGATGCCATTACTGAGTTTAATTAACATGATGTGCCTTTATTCCTGATTCAAAATAGATGCAACAATACCGTTTTGCCGCCCAGAATGCAAAACAGGTTTATAGGGCATGAGGCGCTAAAATGCTCCCAGAAAGAGGAGTGCAAAAAAACCACTGTTGACCAAAGGTATAATCTAATCCACAATAGCCACGCGGTAAAAAACTATAACAAATAACTTTATGAGGAAAACACCATGTCTTTAATTACTTGGACAGCCGACCAATATGGCACTAACGTTGGCTTTGCAGATGAAGAGCATAAAATTCTCTTTGATAAACTGAATAAATTATACGATTTAGCAACCGGTGGTGCAGAACGCACTGCGGTTGGCGCACAACTTGACGATTTGATTGCTTATGTCGTCGATCATTTCGCTCACGAAGAAAAAGAAATGCAAGCCAAAGGTTTTGACGGCTACCCAAACCATAAAGCAGAACACGATGCTTTAGTGGGTATCTGTGCAGGTTTACAAACTAAATTTCACGCGGGTGAAGCCGAAGTCAACGAAGAAGTGGGACAATTGGTTAAAGGCTGGTTAGACAGTCATATTCCTAAATTTGATATGGCTTACGCAAGCGTTTTAAGCTAATGCTTATTGCCAATACCACCAAAGGAATTGGCTAATAAGGCCGTATGATAAAAAAAGACAGGTTAAAAGCCTGTCTTTTTTTGCTCATTTTTCCGTTCGTGGTGAACTGAGGGCGTGAGCCTGTCGAACCACCTAATCTCAGTTACGACACCCTTCGACAGGACTGTCAGTCATCTGAATCGATAGCAGCTAGATTTTTGATGGCGAGAATAGCATCCCAATCAGAAAAAAATGCCTCTAAACAAGAGGGATCAAAGTGTTTTCCGCTTTCTGACTGTAAGAATTGAAAAGCCTCTTCAATCGTCCACGCACGCTTGTATGGACGCACTGAGGTTAAGGCATCAAATACATCCGCAATAGCTATAATACGACCGAATAATGGAATATTTTCGGTGACTAAACCTCGAGGATAGCCACTCCCATCAAATTTTTCATGATGAGAATACGCAATCTCAGCAGCGGCTTTAAGAATGGGCGATTGGCAAGATTTTAACAAATCATAACCAATTAAGGCGTGTTGTTGCATGACTTTAAACTCTTCAGGCGTAAGTTTATCGGGTTTCAGTAAAATAGCATCCGGTATACCTATTTTACCAATATCATGCATCGGTGCTGCTACACTAATTAAGGTCTGCTGCTCTAAAGATAATCCTAAACATCTAGCAATTTGTTCTGCGTAACGCGACATACGCTGGATATGATGGCCTGTTTCCGGATCACGGAATTCGGCTGCACGCGCTAAACAGTAAATCGTTTCTTGTTCACGGGCAATAATTTCTGCGGTCGCTTTACGAATTTCTTCTTCTAATCCAACCGCTTGATACGCAAGCTGTTTATGACTTTGCCGCAAACCAAGCATGTTTTTTACACGCGCCAAAAATTCGATATTATCGAGCGGCTTGTTGAGAAAGTCGGTAACACCACCGATTAAGGCTTCATGACGAATGGCGATCTCATGATTTGCAGTTACCATCAAAATTGGAATCGTTTCACAGCCAACAATACGACGAAATTCATAGCTGAAGGCAATGCCATTCATCACTGGCATCATATAATCCGTAATAACCAAATCCGGTTCATACTGATGACACCATTCAATCGCTCGAATAGGATCTAGGAAACTAATTGAGTGGCATTGGGGGATATTTCTTATTAAATGCTCTAATAGGGTTAAATTGATTTGCGAATCATCAATCAAAAGAACTTGCATATTGTCTCCGTAATCCGTTAAATCTTGATTTTGCTGCAATATGCCGCTGGTTATTGAACATCCCGTCGAGTGCTTCTCAGTGCAGATTATAAAGACTAAAAATTTGCGCTAACAGCCCAACCCAACCTGAAACAGCTATTATAATGTAGTTTTGAGTTATCTCAGTGGGAAAATCATTGACGCAATAGAATATAACAACGTCTTGATCCTCTGAAACTTATCAGGCTCTAATATAATTTTTTCACCCACTCTCTTTAAGTAATGAAATTATCACGTCATTTTCTGTTTTTTATTAAATATAGCTTCTTTCTTGGCTTACTTATTCTTATCAATAGCAACTTTAGTCAGCTGGCTTATGCCAAAAATCAGCAAAAACATCCCAGTTTGAGTGCTGAAGTCACCAAAGAAACTCTGCAAGCTAAGATTGATGCTATCAATAATCGTCAAGGCTTTGATGAAGCGACTAAAACCAAATTGCTCAAATTTTATCAATCGGCTCAAGATAATCTCGCCAATAGTGACACGTTTAATGCTCGCACCAGTGATTACAAATTAGCGATCAAAGAAGCCCCCGATAAAACCAAGCGCTTGTTAAACGATATTGAACAAACCCAAGCGCGTTTAGCAAAACAAAAATCTGAGGAATTTGCTACGCTAGCTACCGATGAATTAGAACAACGCTTAATTATTGAAAAAGAAAAAATCAGTAATTTAAATGAGCAACTTAAAAAACTGGAAAACGAGCTAAGTTTACAACAAGCTCGCCCGCAATTGATTCGCCAAGAACTGGCTACGGCAAAACAGGAATTAGAATCGACACAAAAAAAACTGGAAACACCGCCGTCTGCCAATGAAGCTAAATTGGAAGTCGAAGCATCCCGAATTTTTTTAAAAACCTTATTAGATGCCCGTTCAGCTGAGTTAAAAATGCTAGATATCGAGGCAATCAGCAATCCTGCCCGCGTTGAATGGCTAAAAGCGCAGTTTCAATTATTAGAATTACAAAAAAATGCCGACACGCCGGTACAAACAGCTATCGAGAGCGTTTTAAACGAGCGTCGTCAACAAGAAGCGCAAGACGCACAGGATGCGCTGAGTCAAGCTGAAAAAGAGCTATCAGGCAAACATCAGGTTATTCAAACAATGACGCGTGAAAATATTCAGTACAGTCGCGATTTACAAACGGTTACCGAAAAAATAGATCGTTACAACGAACAAAAGAACCATATTGATGCGCAAGCCGCCAGTATTGAAGATGATTTTAAAAATGCCGACAAAAAAATCAGTTTAGCCGGATTAAGTCCCGCACTAGGGCGAATTTTACGTGAACAGCGACGTAATCTTTTGACCCAAATTCAGCAGACATTGCAATCTGAAACTGAACAAAATGAAACCGCCCTGACCAGTTTAGAACAGTTTAAAGTTGAAGATCGCCTAAAAAAATTGGCCGATTTAAACACAGAACTACAATTAATCATGAATACGCAAGTGGATCATCACTTAGCTGAAGATCAACGCCTGCTGATTCAGGCGGAATTGCGGGTTTTAATGACCAATCAAAAAGATTTACTCAATAAGCTGTATCTTGCCGATACCACGTATTTGCGTACTTTGGGGGATTTTGATTTTGCTAGACAGCAAATGAACATCCAAGCCAATAAATTTGCTGTTTATCTTGATCAACATTTATTGTGGGTACGTAGTTCCGCCCCTCTTGATCTCAGTTTCGTGACAGATTTGTATTATGCCGTGCAATGGTTATTATCTCCGTTGAATTGGCTAGAAATGCTGGAAGATAGCATTGGAGGATTTGTCCAGCGACCTTTCTGGGCACTATTGGCATTCACAAGTTTAACCACCCTGCTCTTTTTTCAACCCCGAATTAAACAGCATATAGCCGATATTTCCAATAAAGTGGAACGTATTTCAACGGATCATTTTTACCATACACTTAAAGCCTTTCTGTTTGTCCTCTTACAAATTGCACCGTTGCCGTTTGCTTTTTTTGTCGAAGGCTCGTTTTTAAGCCATTATTGGCAAGCGGATAATTTCAGTAAAGCGGTTGGTGTAGGCTTGCAGTCTGCGGCTACTCCTCTGATTATTTTGCAGTTTTTTTATCGTTTCTTTGCGCCTACCGGCATTGCACGAAAGCATTTTCAGTGGCATAAAAGTTCAACGACTTTGCTCCGCAAGCAAATTGCTTGGTTACGTTTTGTAACCGTGCCCGCCGTTTTTATCATCAACAGTACCGGCATATCTAAGGTGTCTGCCCATAGTGATAGTTTAGGACGGTTAGCATTAATGATAGGGATGTTGGCAATGTCTTTGTTTTTGCATCGAATTCTCGAACCAAGACGTGGTTTGTTACAACATTTTATCCAAACTCACCCGCACGGTTGGTTATCTCGACTGCGTTACATTTGGTATCCGGCTTTTATTATGATGCCGCTGATTATTATTGGGTTTGCCGTAGCCGGTTATTATTTAAGTGCGGTGGAATTACAGCAAAAATTAATTATTACCTTACGTTTGGTCTTTTTGGCGATGATTATCCATGCCATGGTATTTCGCTGGCTGACTTTAGTGAATCGCCAATTGGCGGTTGCCAATGCTCAACAAAAACGCAAAGCAGCGGCTCTTTCAGAAAAACATCATGCCGCACTGGGCGGCGAAGACCCGATCTTACCGGTAGATGAGCAGCTCATTGATATTCCCAAAATTAATGCACAAACCATTAATTTACTAAATGTTTTTATCAGTATTGCGTTAGTGGTTGGTTTTTCAATCATTTGGAAAAACATCCTGCCGGCGTTTTCATTTTTAGATCAAATTGAGCTTTGGCAGCATCCAGTTATCACTAACAACCAAACCAGCTTTGAACCGATTACTTTGACCAATGTGTTGCTCGCCGGTTTGTATACGTTTATCACGGTGGTATCGGTACGGAATTTTTCCGGAATTATGGAATTGCTAGTTTTTAGACGCTTAGCGATTGAAGCCGGTGGGCGTTATGCGGTCAATCAACTGGCGACGTATCTATTATCTTCTATTGGCTTTATCGCGGTCGCTAATGAGCTAGGGGGTAGTTGGTCACAAGTCCAATGGTTAGTCGCGGCACTGAGCGTAGGGTTAGGCTTTGGTTTACAAGAAATTTTTGCCAATTTAGTATCCGGTATCATCTTATTATTTGAGCGCCCCATTCGCGTGGGCGATACCGTCACAGTGGGCGAGGTGACCGGCAAAGTCAGTCGCATTCAAATGCGAGCCACGACGATTATGGATTGGGATCAAAAAGAATTAGTCGTACCCAATAAAACCTTTATCACTAACCAATTAGTCAACTGGACTTTAACAGATGCCGTCACGCGAGTGGTGATTAAATTTAATATCGCCAGTCATTCTGACTTGGAATTAGCGCATAAAGTAATGCTAACTACTGTACAAGCCACACCAATGGTGCTATCCGATCCAGAACCCTGCGTCTTGTTTATGGGGTTTGGTGAGAGTGCGTTAACGTTTACTATATACGTTTATGTCAGTGAGTTATCGCATCGTTTGCAAGTCACGCATAATTTGCATATTCGTCTGGTGCACGCGCTCCGTGAACATCATATCGAGTTGCCTTATCCGCAACGCGATATTCATATTCGCTCGTCAGTTCTAATACCTAGTACAGATGTTGGTTATGGATCACTACCAATTTAGCTTATCCATTAATTCATTACTAATAATCAATTACTTATGTCGTTATAATTAGGTCTAAGCTGGTTTTTTTAGCGCTTGATGACAGGATAAACAGAACACGAGAAACCACTTAATTTAAAGTGCATAGCTTTTTTGGTTCTGCCTCATTTGACATATTGTTTTTATAACAGTACCTTAACCCATTTATTTTTAACCCCCTCTCATAACTACCGGTCACCCAATATCTGTAATGGAACAATTTCAAAGAATTAGCCGTTTACCTCCCTATGTTTTTAATATCGTCAACGAACTGAAAGCCAAAGCGCGTGCTGCCGGAGAAGACATTATCGATTTTGGTATGGGAAATCCTGACCAGCCAACACCGAAGCATATTGTTGATAAAATGATAGAAGCAACGCAGCGCGAAGATACGCATCGTTATTCTATGTCCAAAGGTATTCCACGATTACGACGAGCGATTTGCAACTGGTATAAAACACGATTTGATGTGGACTTAAATCCAGAAACTGAAGCGATTGTCACCATTGGCTCAAAAGAAGGTTTAGCACATTTAGCATTAGCCACCTTAGGGCCTGGCGATGTGGTGTTAGTACCCAATCCCGCTTACCCCATACATCCTTACGGTGTCGTGATTGCTGGAGCGGATTTACGTCATGTCCCGTTAATTCCCGGTGTGGATTTTTTTGATGAGCTACATAAAGCCATTATTGAAAGCTGGCCTAAGCCCAAAATGCTGATTATTAATTTTCCGGGCAATCCAACCGCGCAATGTGTTGAATTAGAGTTTTTTGAAAAAATTATCGCCCTCGCCAAAGAGCATAAAATTTGGGTTGTTCATGATATTGCTTATGTGGATATCGTTTTTGATGGTTATGTCGCACCCTCCATATTGCAAGTAGAAGGTGCCAAAGACATTGCCGTTGAATTTTTCTCTATGTCAAAAAGCTATAATATGCCAGGTTGGCGCGTTGGTTTTATGTGTGGCAATAAAGAATTGGTTTCTGCTTTGGCGCGTATTAAATCGTATCTGGATTATGGCACGTTTACACCCATACAAATTGCTGCAATTGCCGCACTAGAAGGTTCACAAGATTGCGTGGCAGAGATTGCAGACATGTATCGCAAACGCCGCGATGTTTTGTGTGAAGGTCTCAATTCTTCAGGATGGCCAGTGGAAAAACCTAAAGCCACCATGTTTGTTTGGGCAAAAATCCCCGAAGCGTATCAAGCAATGGGCTCATTAGAGTTTTCTAAAAAGCTATTACTGGAGGCAAAAGTCGCCGTCGCACCCGGCATTGGCTTTGGTCAATATGGTGATGACCATGTGCGCTTCGGTTTAATCGAAAATGAACACCGCACGCGTCAAGCGATACGCGGCATTCGCAATATGATGAAAAAAGACCAAGTGGTGTAAGCGCTTACGTGTTACGCAACTGACTAAAACTTAAATTGGAGAAAATCATGAAATTTAATCCCTGTGTCGATGAATGCACTTATGACGGTAGCCATTGCAAAGGTTGTGGGCGTTCGCATGAAGAAATTGCAGCCACCAAAAAACTGGTTATGTCGATAGTCAATTTTGTACAAGAACAAGATTATGATAATAGCGAGGACTTTATGAGCGTCGTCAGTAAGAGTGTTTTAAAAAAATTACGACAAGCTCAGTAACGCCTGAATTACCGTAATGCGTTGATAATATAATGACTTTTTAGCTGAACGTGGAGTTTGCTTTGAAACCGATAAAAATAGGAGTGTTAGGACTGGGAACCGTCGGTGGTGGTACAGTCAATGTTTTAAAACGCAATGCGGCTGAAATTGCACGTCGTGCAGGTCGAGAAATCATCATTACCCGAGCCTCGGCAAAACACTTAGACAAACAACGCATTTGTAATACACAAGGCATTCAGTTAACCACCGATCCTATGGACATCATTAATGATCCAGAAATCGATATCATCGTGGAATTAATTGGCGGAGCGGGCTTAGTAAAAGACTTAGTCTTAACCGCCATCGCCAACCGTAAGCATGTAGTGACCGCCAACAAATCCTTAATCGCCTTACATGGTAACGAAATCTTTGCCAAAGCTAGGGAACAAGGTGTCATTGTTGCATTTGAAGCGGCTGTTGCCGGTGGTATTCCGATTATCAAAGCCTTACGAGAAGGTTTAAGCGGCAACCAAATTCAATGGTTGGCGGGTATTATCAATGGCACGGGCAACTTTATTTTGACCGAAATGCGTGACAAAGGACGTGATTTTAATGACGTATTAGCAGAAGCCCAAGCTCTAGGTTACGCCGAAGCAGACCCAACATTTGATGTAGAAGGTATTGATGCCGCTCATAAACTCACTATTTTAGCCGCGATTGCTTTCGGCATTCCCTTACAATTCGATAAGGTTTATACCGAAGGCATTACCCAAATCACCCGCACCGACGTTGAATTTGCCGAACAATTGGGTTATCGCATTAAACATTTAGGCATTGCCAGACAAACCAGCGAAGGCATTGAGCTGCGCGTTCATCCCACTTTAATCCCCGAGCGACGTTTAATTGCTAATGTTAATGGCGTCATGAACGCCGTGCTGGTAAAAGGTGATGCAGTAGGCGCAACACTTTACTATGGTGCCGGTGCCGGCGCAGAACCCACCGCCTCTTCCGTCGTTGCCGACATTATTGATGTCGTACGTGCTTTAACATCTGATCCGGAAAATCGTGTGCCGCATTTAGCCTTCCAAGCCGATGCCTTAGCCGATTTGCCCATGCTAACGTCTGACCGCTTTAGCACGGCGTATTACCTACGCTTAACTGCGGAAGATAAACCCGGCGTGTTAGCCGATGTGACGCGCATTCTTGCAGATCACACAATTAGCATCGAAGCCATTATTCAAAAAGAGCCCAACAAAGGTGAATCCGCCATCCCAATTATCATGCTGACTCAAATTACCCTTGAACACGAAATGAACGCCGCTATTGCTAAAATAGAAGCGCTGCCTACGGTGACCGGCAAAGTCAATCGTATTCGCATGGAAACGTTGGGATAATTATTTAGCATCACAAAATGCCCCGTCATTTTCTCTAGGCAATTTAAAATAACATAGGAACAAAAATGAAACGCTACACCGGTTTAATTGAAAACTACCGCTCTCGCTTGCCCGTCAGTGCGACGACCCGCATTATAAGTTTAGGTGAAGGCAATACCCCGTTAATTGAATTACAAAATATTCCGCGCTTAATTGGCAAAGATGTGCAAATTTATGTCAAATTTGAAGGTTTAAATCCAACCGGTTCATTTAAAGATCGCGGTATGACAATGGCCGTCACCAAAGCGGTTGAAGCCGGAAGTCAAGCGATTATTTGTGCATCCACCGGCAATACGTCTGCCTCCGCCGCCGCTTATGCGGTTCGCGCCGGTATTAAAGCCTATGTATTAATTCCAGAAGGTAAAATCGCCTTAGGAAAATTGGCGCAAACCTTAATGTATGATGCCAAAATTATTCAAATTAATGGTAATTTTGATAAAGGTATGGCGTTAGTCAAAGAAGTCGCAGAACATGCGCCCGTCACGATTGTTAATTCAATCAATCCCTACCGAATTGAAGGCCAAAAAACGGCAGCGTTTGAAATTGTGGATGAATTAGGTTTTGCACCTGATTACCACTGTTTGCCGGTCGGCAACGCCGGTAATATCACCGCGTATTGGAAAGGCTATACCGAATACGCCCGGTATTCCGCCAGCCATACGGCGGTTACCCGCAGTTTACCCATTATGTGCGGCTATCAAGCCGCGGGTGCCGCACCTTTTGTCGCCGGTCACCCCATTGAGCATCCAGAAACCTTAGCCACCGCCATTCGCATTGGCAATCCCCAATCTTGGGATTTGGCCTGGAATGTACAAAAAGAATCGGGCGGCTGGTTTGACAAATTCTCCGATGAACAAATTTTAGCCGCGCAAAAAATGCTTTCTCAACATGAAGGTGTGTTTTGTGAACCCGCTTCTGCAACCTCCTTAGCAGGCGCATTACACGACTTAAGCACGGGCAAAATCCCTGAAGGTTCTCGCATTGTTTGCACCTTAACCGGCAATGGCATCAAAGACCCTGATATTGCTATGCAACAATGTGCTAGTGCAAAACCCGTCACGATTAATGCCAGCTTAGATGCTGTAAAACGGGCAATTTTAGATACGTTGTAAACCCATTGAGATTGAGATCTGTCAATTACCCCAGTGATAGCATTATAAAAGCACTAACGGTGCGCCATAACTACGGCATTACATGTGAAGAGGCTAATGCGTTTGTAACGCCGAGCGGTCAGACTTGTTTTCATGGATGCTTGATAAAACTCATTACTTCGAAAGAATCATGAGCGGTTAACATTTAATCGCTGATGTTGCCCGATATCCCTCTTTAAGTGACAGCCCTCATGGCTAGCCACTTAAAGAGGGACAGTTTAAGCTCTAACGCTAGCTCCGCTTTAGGCGGAGCGTGTACTCCACTCGTTAGCCGTCATGCTTATATGACTGGAACAATGGTTTGATTAGTAGACCATGCTGGAGTCAAAAATCATGCTTTTTACTTCCGAATACGCCTCTTTCACAGCCTCTGAAGCGATTGGGTGTCGTGATGGCCTAATGAGAATTGCTGACATTAACTCGTCATTCCGACATGGATTCGCTATCTCTCTTAATTAAGGTGGATGGCTAAATACTTACCATAAACCACCCCATCTAATTGGAAACAGCTAGGTTTTGATTTAAGAAAGTCTGATGAAATCGATAAAAAGTGAGTCATATGACACACTTGAATGCGCCATATAACTCACTTTTTATTATTTTACTTATTTATCAATTAGTTACAAAAAACAAATATAACTTCTTATTAATTGCCCGTCGACAAGCTCAGGGCGAATAGTTAAGTATTACCCCGCTTACCCACTTTAAGTAGATAGCCATTTATTGTTCTCGGGGATCAAAAATGCGATTTTTAGTGCATTTTCAAAACGATAACTCATTGAAAAATAGGCTAACCATTGACCAATGAGAAGTTACAATATAATTATTATAAAATTTAGGGCATTTCACGCAATTAGACTGTTTTTTTGTATTGCGTCGTCTTATTGAGAAGACAATTCACTCATAGAAATGCCAAAATATTTTATTAAAATTTAGTATTTTAAATACTAATCAAATAGTTAAGAATAACAATTTCTTAAACTAAGTCACTTATAAAGCCCATCATCTAACCTAAAAAAAAACCATCTTTAGCTGGCATCCTTCCTGCTTATCACCTATCCAATCAGTCCATAAACATTGATAAAAGAGACTGAATGCTTAAAACCCAATTATAACAATAAGATCCAGAGGAACACCATGAAACAAGAATTGGCGAATATTACCGCAGGTCAACAAATGGGCGATACCAGTTCGATATTACTAGGAACCGGTTTAGCGATTGTATCCATGATTATCGTCCCTGCTTTCGCGGTTAGATTGGGTTTAAACGAGAGCTTAACGGGTGCCTTGCGTATTGCTCTGATGAAAGCATCTAGCAAGGCACTTAAAGGCACACCATCACGCTAAAGCCTAAGAAATTATGGTGATTACGTCGTCATCCGGCAGGAATTGCTGAAACTATTAGTGAATCCCCGTGTACCCTAGAAGAGATGCCGAGATGATGTAACGAGGGAAGGTCTGAATAGTTATCGAAAAATAACTTACTGCGTCTTTAATCGCTGTTGATAATACCCTAAGCAGGAGCAAAACAGCTTCTGATTAGCGGTGTGCTTCAGCTAATCAGGAAACAGCTTAGCTATTTTATTTCAACAAAAGCTTGCTGAGGCAATCTGCTTCACTGTCATAACCGATCTTTTACAGCGGCGAAATAATCAAGATCGGTTTGGATTTATTGCTTAAACGCTCGTACCACCGACAGTCAGTCCGTCAATTTTTAAGGTGGGCTGTCCAACACCGACCGGTACACTCTGGCCTTCTTTACCACAGGTTCCAACACCACTATCCAGTTCTAAATCGGAGCCAACCATCGATACTTTAGTCAATACTTCAGGGCCATTTCCAATTAGAGTCGCACCACGCACCGGACGGGTGATTTTGCCATCTTCGATCAAATAGGCTTCACTTGCCGAAAAAACGAATTTTCCAGACGTAATATCGACTTGACCGCCCGAAAAGTTTTTGGCGTATAAGCCTTTTTTGACGGATTGTAGAATTTCGTCCGGATGATGGTTGCCAGGTAGCATATACGTGTTCGTCATGCGCGGTAAAGGCAAACAAGCATAGGACTCACGCCGCCCATTACCCGTAGGTTTAACGCCCATTAACCGCGCATTTAATTTATCTTGCATGTAGCCTTTTAAAATACCGTTTTCAATCAAAACAGTCTGTTCTGTTGCCGTGCCCTCATCATCAATGCTTAATGAACCGCGACGCCCCGCTAAAGTGCCATCATCTACCACAGTACATAAATCAGAGGCGACTCGCTCGCCGACTCGACCACTAAAAGCCGATGTGCCTTTGCGATTAAAATCCCCCTCTAAGCCATGACCGATGGCCTCGTGCAATAAAATACCCGGCCAACCCGGCCCTAATACAACCGTCATATTGCCGGCGGGCGCTTCACCGGCTTCCAAATTGACTAAGGCTTGTCGTACCGCTTCACGACCAAAATTTAACGCACGATCCTCGTCTATAAAATAACGATAATCCGCTCTCGCGCCGCCACCCATGCTGCCTTGCTCGCGACGACCTTTTTCAACCACAATAACCGTCACATTCATTCTCACTAAAGGTCTGACATCTGCCGCTAAAACGCCATCTTGGTTCGCAACAAGAATATGCTCGTACACGCCAGTTAAGCTAACAATCACTTCTTCAATACGCGAATCGAGCTGACGAGTTTGCTTTTCAACCTCTTGTAACAAGGCGATTTTTTGTTGGTCTTCTAATGATTTCAATGGGTTGGATAGTGGGTAATAACACGCCGAATTTGCCGCATGCACCAAACCCACTTGAGCATTTTGCCCTTGTCTTAAAATGGCTTTTACATTATTAGTTGCCTCTAGTAAGACCGATAAATCAATACGGTCGCTATAAGCAAAGCCAGTTTTCTCGCCAATAACGGCACGCACTCCCGCGCCCTGTTCGATATTATGACTTCCTTCTTTAATGATGCCGCCTTCCATTACCCAAGATTCAGAATGGGTTGATTGAAAATAAACATCGGCGACATCAACCGGAGAACTGAGCAAACTGCCCATAATTATTTCAATTGCGCTTTCATCAATGCCGGACGGCATCAAAATCGCTTGTTTTGCTAAGTTTAATAATTCCATATGTCGTTACATTATCCGCACCGGCTTATGCGCCGTCTTGAAACCGCCCATTGTATCCATCGGCAGTTGTTTAAAAGGTCACTAGGATACTCGTATCGCAGAAAAATAGTCAATTAACCAAATGCCGTAATCAAACCTTTGATGCCAGCCATTAACACGTCAATTTCTGCATGGGTGTTATACATAGCAAATGAGGCTCTGGCGGTGGCAGGCACTTGATAAAAATCCATCACTGGCATGGCGCAATGATGCCCTGCCCTAATAGCAATGCCTAAGCTATCTAACATCGTGCCGATGTCGTGCGGATGAATGCGCTCTAGCACAAAAGATAAAATCGCCCCTTTTTCCGCCGCTTCACCAATAATGGTTAAGCCCTTTATTTGTTTTGCCTGTTCAGTTGCATAAGTCAATAATGTCGCTTCATAGTCAGCAATAGCGCTCATGCCTATCGCATTCAGATAATCAATCGCCGCACCTAAGCCGATGACCTCGGCAATAGCAGGCGTACCCGCTTCAAATTTATATGGCAAGCCTGCATAGGTGCTGCGCTCAAAAGTGACGGTACGAATCATGTCGCCGCCGCCTTGATAGGGTGGCATGGCTTCCAATAAGGCTTGTTTGCCATACAGTACGCCAATGCCTGAAGGCCCATAGAGTTTATGTCCCGAAAAAACGTAAAAATCACAATCCAGTGCTTGTACATCAACCGGCATATGCGGAATGGCTTGAGCACCATCTAAGAGTACCGGAATGGCTTTAGCGTGAGCTGCGGCAATCATTTTTTCAACGGGGTTGATAGTACCTAGTGCATTCGACATATGCACAACGGCAAGCAAGCGTGTTTTATCGGTTAATAAGGCTTCAAATTCTGCATAAAGCAATTCACCTTGCTGATTCATCGGCGCAATTTTTAATACTGCTCCGGTTTGTTCGCACAGTAGTTGCCAAGGCACAATATTGGAATGATGCTCCATTGCGGTGATAATAATCTCATCGCCCGCTTGGATAGCCGCTTTGCCATAGGTTTGGGCAACCAAATTGATGGCTTCAGTCGCGCCTCTGACAAATATAATTTCTTTATTACTGGCGGCATTGATAAACGCCCGCACCTTCTCACGCGCCGCTTCAAACTGATCGGTGGAACGTACACTTAAGGTATGCACACCGCGATGAATATTGGCGTAATCATGGCGATATAAATGGCTAATGGCATCAATCACCGCATTTGGCTTTTGGCAACTGGCGGCATTGTCCAGATAAACCAGCGGTTTGTTGCGAATGGTTTCCGCCAAAATAGGAAAATCGGCACGGAGTTGTTCGATTGGAAAATTATTCATTACTCACTCACTCAATAGGGTTAGTGCTTGTCTGTTCACTAGCAAGCCGTTATATTTAAGAAATCATTAACTGACTGGAGTTTTTTTATGGTCACCGTCAATCCCCGCGAATCCTTAGATTCTTTTAAGCCGTGGCAAAACGATACAACAAACCAGTACACTAAGTCACATGGAATTAAACACCTGACTACGCTAGCAGAATGGCAAAAAATGGGCGAGGCCAGTATTTTTCCGCCTAGCTGTCGCATCGAATTGATTAACGGAGAAATTTTAGATATGGCACCGATAGGTTTTAATCATTCAGGACATTTAAATCGCATAACTAATTTACTCACTATTTTAGTCACCGGGAAAGCTATCGTTAGCGTTCAAAACCCTCTCCAACTCGGCGATCTATCTGAACCTGAACCGGATTTCATGCTCTTAAAACCCAACGACGACTTTTATTCTTCCCGTCATCCCAACGCCAACGATGTCTTATTGTTAATCGAAGTCTCGGACAGCTCACTAAAATTCGACCAAACCGAAAAATTGCGTTTATATGCCGTACATGGCATTCCCGAATACTGGCTAGTCAATCTCAACCAAAATATTCTGGAAGTTTACCGTAAACCCAACGGTGACGTGTATGCGGAAAAAATCACGTTACAGTCGGGTGATTGCGTCACCTTGAGCCAATTGCCAGACATTACTCTTCAAATAGCCACCATTTTATAGCAGTGGCTTATTTCGCTTTGGTCATGGCAATATTGGGACTTTCAGGATTTACACACAGTGTGCGGGTAGCCGGATAAATCACGACATCCATATCTTCCATAGGGATCGCGCCCAATAGCACTTCATCACCCATAATCATGGCACCGACAAACGCTGAACGATTTTGGAACTTGATTTTAATCGGCCCGGCATAAGGAATGAGCTGTTTACTGCCATTGGCCAACGTCACTCAGAGTTTCCAGTCGTAGTTGTAATGCCAGATGCACGGGTATACACAAATGCAATGTGCCAGAATCCACCAATGCTTCAGCGTCAATAGGCGATAACTGCGGCAATACCGGATTGGCAAGTGTTATTTTGGCGTAAATTAAGCCCATACAATAATCTCTTGCAAAGACCTATAACCAATCTTGGCTAATGCCAGCCTGTGGAAAGCGCGTCAAAACCTCAGCCAGTATTTGATCATGTAAGGCTTTAAGTTTAATTTTTTCAACCATTTCATTGGCGAAAGCAAAAGTCAGCATATTTCTCGCGGTCGATTCATCAACACCGCGTGATTGCAAATAAAATACCGATTTTTCATCCAATTGCCCAACCGTTACACCGTGACTACATTTAACATCATCGGCATAAATCTCCAATTGAGGCTTGGTATCCGCCTCAGCATCCGCAGATAACAACAGATTACGATTATTCATCGTCGAATCGGTTTTTTGAGCCTGCTCAGCCACCAACACCCGACCTTGAAATACCCCACGAGCGCGATCATTTAAAACCCCTTTGTACAGTTCGCGGCTGATGCCATAAGCTTGTAAGTGATTGATGCGTGTGTGGTGATCCAGATGTTGACGATTAGCACCCAAATACAGACCATTCAACTCACATTCTGCGGCGTGAGCTAAATCGTTATGCGTCTCTGAACGTGCCAACAAGCCACCGAAGGCAAAATGATGTTGAGTAAAACGTGCATCACGCGCTTGATGACAATATAAACCTGAAAAATGATAGGCTTTTGTTGATTCACATTGCAGTTTATAGGCAGTTAATTCGGCATTTTTCCCAACAAACGCTTCAGTCACCGCAACCGACAAATAAGCCTCTTCCGCACCCACAAACGTTTCTATCCATTGCACTGAAGCGTGTTCAGCCACAACCAATAGATTGCGTGTGAGTGCCAGTGCATCAGCTTGTGTCACGATATGTAAACATTGAATGGGTTGTTCCAGCACCAACCCCGCCGGTATTTGCACGAATACGCCATCACTAAAACCCGCCGTATTCAACGCAATAAAACCATGTTCACTACTATCAACCGCTTTGCCAAAATAAGATTCGATTGCTGTGGCATGAGTTTGCAAGGCATCAGCCATACTCAACACCTGTACTGCTGCCGGTAATCCTTGCAACTGCGATAATTCAGCACGGAATCGCCCATCAACCAGCACTAAACACCAGACTCCTGGAAGCTGATATTTTTTTAGCCATTCGCTATCAAGCGCATAGTCTGTTATTAACAGTGGGGCAAATGCTTTTTTGGCTAACGCAGACACATTGGTATAACGCCATTCTTCGGCTCGCGGTGATGGAAAACCCAATTGAGAGAACTGCATACCCGCTTCAGTGCGTAGCGCTTGCAACCAAGCCAGTGCTTGCCCAGGCGAGGCCATCATTTCAAAATTGAACGCGCTACTCATGCTGCTACCTGTCCATCTTCCAACCAACCATAGCCTTTTTCTTCCAATTCCAACGCTAACTCCGCACCACCGGATTTAATGATTTGACCATTTGCCAGGACATGTACAAAATCCGGTTTAATATAATCCAGCAAGCGTTGGTAATGCGTCACCATAATGAAAGAACGCTCCGGTGAACGTAAGGAATTAACTCCATCGGCAACGATTTTTAAGGCATCAATGTCCAGCCCTGAATCGGTTTCATCCAAAATACACAGCTTCGGTTCTAGCATCGCCATTTGCAAAATCTCATTGCGTTTTTTCTCGCCACCGGAAAAGCCTTCATTGACGGCGCGATAAAGGAATTTTTCATCCATATCTAAAGCTTTAACTTTAGCCTTGACCAAGGTCAAAAAATCCATGGCATCGACCTCATCCAAGCCATTGTGCTTGCGTACTGCATTCAGCGCCGCTTTGAGCAAATACACATTACTGACTCCGGGGATTTCCACCGGATATTGGAATGCCAAAAACACGCCTTCACGGGCGCGGATTTCTGCGGGCATTTCTAACAAATCCTTGCCTTGATAATTAACACTGCCACCGGTGACCTGATAACCCGCTTTGCCGGAGAGAACGTGAGACAAGGTGCTTTTACCCGAACCATTAGGCCCCATAATGGCGTGAATTTCACCCGCTTTGACCTCAAGATTAATACCTTTGAGGATTTTTTTATCGTTTACGTTGACGGTTAAGTCTTTAATACTAAGCATTTGGGATTCCGTGTTTTACTGGTTTTAATAGAGTGTTGTAAGTATCGCAGTTACGAGTGTCTTTAAATATCAACCCGCATTGGAAAATCTGGCAGCGCAAGTGAATGCGCCAATTCATTATCGTGATTAAAAAATCGCATAGTGCCGTGCTGATCGCACAACCAAAATTCCTGTGCTCCTTGCCCAAAATAAAGCTTTTTCTTAGCCATCATTTCCCGTTCGGTATTGCTGTCGGATAACACCTCAATACAAATTTCCGGTGCAACCGAACATTCGGTTTCATGTTTAATGATTTGCAAACGCGCCTCAGATACCCAAACCACATCGGCAACTTTAGTACCTTTGGGGGTAAAAATGGCGCATTCAGGAAAAATTTCTCCACCGTTAGTGTAGTGCAACAATAGTTTTTCTATTTTTCCTTGCAGCAACGAGTGCAACACCTTCATCGGACTCATAACAATTTGCCCATATTCATTCAGTTCTATCTTGAAAGGTAGATTTTTTAGATTGGAGTTGGAGCAGACTTCTTGCCAGTTCATAATCATTACCTGTAAAAAACAAAAAACGCTACAAAGAAAAATAATAATCTTTGATTTTATTAGCCATTAATTTACGTCTTAACACTAAAAACTCGTAATCGATTAGCCCCTCTATTTATTTGTAAAGCTTGTCCATTCATTACACGCTCACTCCCAAGCGCTACCTCTTATCGTTATACATTTAGTTCTTCCAAACCATCATTCCAGCATGGATTGCCGAAGCCGTCAGACCGCGTTAGCGAATCCAGATCACAGGGATGTGAAAACAGCAATTATTACCCGCCTTGGCTTTTGGATTCCGGCAATCCATGCCGGAATGACGAGCATAAGAACATTTGTATATAACAATAAGACCCCGGCTTGGGAACAAGCCGCCCATTTTTACAGGGAGGGCTAAACGATTACCAAAACAGCTTGGATTTTAAACAGTTTTTTTCAAATTTTGTTATCCAGATATATCCCACATGTTTTTTAACCCACCGACCCTTCCAAGCTCAAACCCAATAACGCCTGTGCCTCTACCGCAAACTCCATAGGCAATTCCTTAAACACTTCTTTGCAAAAGCCATTCACAATCATCGACACGGCATCCTCTGCCGATAAGCCGCGTTGTTGACAAAAAAACAATTGGTCTTCGCTGATTTTGGAAGTTGTCGCCTCATGTTCGACTTGCGCGGAGGGCTGTTTAACTTCGATATACGGAAATGTGTGTGCGCCGCATTGGTCGCCAACTAATAAAGAATCGCATTGCGTGTAATTGCGGGCATTTTCAGCACTTTTTAACACCTTAACCAAACCCCGATAGGTGTTTTGCGCTCGTCCCGCCGAAATGCCTTTGGAGACAATCGTGCTGCGGGTGTTTTTGCCGATATGAATCATCTTTGTGCCGGTATCGGCTTGCTGGTAATTATTTGTCAGTGCGACGGAATAAAATTCACCGATAGCGTTTTCACCTGCCAACACGCAACTGGGATATTTCCAGGTAATCGCCGAGCCGGTTTCCACTTGTGTCCACGAGACTTTTGAGTTGTCACCACGACACTCAGCACGCTTAGTGACAAAATTATAAATGCCGCCTTTGCCTTCCTTATCACCCGGATACCAGTTTTGTACAGTTGAGTATTTAATCGTGGCATCCGTTAATGCGATCAATTCCACAACCGCAGCATGAAGCTGGTTTTCATCACGCATCGGCGCGGTGCAACCTTCCAAATAAGAAACGTGACTGCCTTCATCGGCGATAATCAAAGTACGTTCAAATTGTCCGGTATTGGCGGCGTTAATACGAAAATAGGTAGACAATTCCATCGGGCAACGTACACCTTTGGGAATATAAACAAACGATCCGTCGGTAAAAACAGCGGCATTTAACGCAGCAAAAAAATTATCAGTGTGCGGAACAACCGAGCCTAAATAGGTTTTGATCAGTTCTGGATAATCCCGCAAGGCTTCGGAAATGGGGCAAAAAATCACCCCCGCTTCTTTTAACTTACCTTTGAAGGTCGTCGCCACAGAAACGCTATCAAACACCGCATCGACGGCAATACCTGCCAAACGCTCTTGTTCATCGAGCGGAATCCCCAGTTTTTTATAAGCCGCCAACACTTCAGGATCAATCTCATCCAAGCTTTTGGGGCCATCTTCCTTGCGTTTGGGTGCGGAATAATAACTGATAGCTTGGTAATCAATCGGGTCGATTTTGAGTTGCGCCCAGTCCGGTGATGACATGGTTTGCCAATGTCTAAACGCTTTTAAACGATAGTCGAGCATAAACTCTGGCTCATTCTTCACTTTAGATAACTGATGAATCACTGCCTCGTTTAAACCAGGCGGAAACGTATCGGTTTCTAAAACCGTGACAAAACCTTGTTTGTAATCTTGATTAATCAGTTGATTAATTTCTTGCGTACTGGCTGACATATAAACTCACTTAATGACTGTGATATAAACTGGCGAGCGGAATACTGATTTCTTCAGGACTAACAACAGGTCTGATGAGATCAGCTAAGGTAACAGATTCTAGGGCGTTATAAATGGTCTGATTAATCAAATGCCAGTTTCCGCGAATGCCACACCCGGAAGCCTGTTCACAAGTTTGTTTAGAAAGGCTGCATTCGGTCAACGCAATCGGCCCTTCTAAAGCGCTGATAATATCAGCGACAGAAATCGCGCTAGGCTCACGCGCTAAAAAATAACCGCCCTTCGCGCCCCGTGTAGATGTTAAGACTTTGGCGTTCACTAATAATTTCAATATCTTGCTTACTGTTGGCAAGGAAATGCCGGTCGCCAACGCAATCTCAACCGCTGCGGCGATTCTGGCTTGATCTTTTGCCATAAAACTCAAGATCACCGTTGCGTAATCTGCTAGCTTGCTTAACCTTAACATAAGTCACCCTGAATGATTGAAGACTATTTTAGTCCTATTTAAATTCGCAGTAAAGCACTAGGTTATTAAATCTTAAATTCTGCTCAACATACGCTAAGCGACTGACTTTAATCAGCCATAAAAAAACCTAATTCGTTATTTCTCAAGTTACAATAAGATGCGAGATAAATTTAAATCATGCTTAACAAGTCAAATAAACAGGATGACCAATGAACACGAGTGAGATATTCCTAATCGCGATGTCGATTATTTTAACAGTCCCTTATTTTATATGGAGAGTCGGAAGAACCGAATACTATGCTCCTTTAGTTGTCGTGCAAATTATTTGCGGTATTCTCTTAGGGCCCGGCGTATTGGGTTCTTTTTACCCTGATGTTTACAATTTTGTGTTTAGTAAACCGGTCATTCAATCTTTAAATGGGATTGCGTGGTGGGCGGTGATGATTTTTGTGTGGATTGCCGGGATTGAGTTAGATCTCAAAAAGGTTTGGGAGAACCGCGTTGAGACCGGTATTACCGCCGGATTAGCGTTAGGTACGCCATTAATATTGGGCTGCGTAGTTGCATTCGGTATGCTGATGACCCCGGGTTGGATGGGTGAAAAAGCGCAAACATGGCAATTTATTCTTGGGGTCGGTATGGCATGTGCAGTCACCGCCTTACCTATTCTCATGCTATTTATGGAGAAATTGGAAATTTTAAGACAACCAATCGGTCAGCGTATTTTGCGTTATGCGAGTTTAGATGATATTGCGATTTGGGGTGTCTTAGCTATTATTCTAATGGATTGGGATCGTTTGAGTCATCAAGCCTATTTTCTTCTTGGCTATGCTTTGCTGGGATTTGGTATTAGAAAACTGATGGTGTGGTTACAACCTAAAGACCGTTGGTATGTTGGTTTAATTTGGCTGGCTTTCGTTGGTTTCGCTGCTGACTGGGCAGGTCTGCATTTTATGGTGGGTGCATTTTTAGCCGGTGCCGTTTTAGATGACAACTGGTTTGAGCAAAAGCAAATGGACATGCTGCGCCATCATGTCTTGCTCGTGGTTATGCCCGTATTTTTCTTAAGTACCGGATTAAAAACAAACTGGCAAATGGGCGGAACAGCCGTGTTAATCGCCGGTGCAGTGTTATTGATTGCGAGTGTTTTAGGAAAATTGGTCGGCATTCATCTAGCCGGTAAAATTTTAAAATGGAAACCCGGTGAAGCCTCAATAATCGGCTGGTTATTACAAACCAAAGCCTTAATCATGATTATTTTTGCCAATGTCATGTTGGACAAAGCGTTGATTACCGATGAAGCCTTTACGGCTCTATTACTGATGGCCATTGGTAGCACCATGTTAACCGTACCGCTTGTTTCACCCAAACTAGAACGGATGAAAAATATTATTTTTAAAAGTAGCTAATCCGACCGCTTTAAACGCATTATTCAGTCTCGTCTTTTTTATAGGGACGCGATGAATAATGCGTAGCTCACGAATTATTTTTGATTTACCGCGACTTAGCGAGTTGTCCACAAAAGCTGTGGATAAGTTTGTGTATAACACCTGTACAAACACTCGAACCCTTATGTTTTCAAGTGCTTATTCAGTTTGATGTATTTTTATACAGATCAAATAGTATTTTAAAATCAATGTGTTATTTATTTTTACCCTAACTTTCAAAAACACCTTAATGCGTTTAAATGGATTTCTGAATTTGTGTATAAAGCCAATTTAGCATCCCATTAGGTTGACAAAAAATAACTAAGGCTTATTACATCAAAGGCAGTATCTGCTCAAAAATCTTACCATTCGTGGCTAAAATTTGTTTGGGGAAAATTCCAGGATTACCTTGAAAATCGGTTACGGTTGCACCGGCTTCTTTGGCAATTAATGCGCCGGCGGCGACATCATAAAGATTAAGTTCTTGTTCCCAAAAAGCATCAACTTGCCCATCGGCGACTAAACACAAATCCATTGCTGCTGAGCCAAAACGCCGCTGTCCGGTTGTCAATTGGGCAATTCGTGCAAAGCGCTCTAAGTTGTTGTTCGTTAAATAAGCGCGTAAACAAGCAAAGCCCGTCGCAACCATTGCATCAGCCAGCTGGCTTTCAGAAGACACGCTTATCGCTTGTCCATTTTTCCACGCGCCCTTATCTTGCTCCGCGCAATAGTAGTCATCTAAAGCCGGTGCATAAACCGCCCCGACCTTCATTTCTTGGTCAATTTCTAAGGCGACACTGATTGACCAGAAATACTGTCCTCGCGCAAAGGAATGTGTGCCGTCAATCGGATCAACAACCCATCGGGCATTTTGATTGGCGGATTGCCCACTTTCTTCTCCCCAAAAACCATATTGAGGATATTTTTCAGTTAAGGCGTGTTTTAAAAAAGCCTCAACCGCTACATCAGCGGCAGTCACAAAATCACGAGGATTTTTTTTACTAACGGTGAGATTTTTTAAATCGTTAAAATGTGCCATCGCAATAGCTCCCGCAGTGCGAACCGCATGTTCAAGATTAACAAGTAAATCAGTCATGATATGAACCTTAGTAGGGATAATAGAAGGGGTTAAACTAGCGCATCCGTTGCTACTGACATGGCATTAAATTGATAATGCTGGTTTAGGCAATGATCCAGCCATTTTTGCAGAAAATAATTCAGTCGCCATTTGTAATCCATAATCTCGGTACTCAAGCTTAAATCACGAAAGGCTTTTGCAACACTCAAGCGCGCATGATCGCTCAATACTTCAGCCAGCTTCGCATCCTGATAAATGCGGATAATCACTGCTGGCTCTAAAAATTTATCGGTGTCAGTCGTGAAACAATGGCTAAGCTCAATCGTCATCGTATACGGTGATTGATCGAGGATGGTTAAATGCAAAGGGCTATGGTGTACAGAATGACCTACCGCGCGTTCTCGTATGGTCAATAAATTGGGAATTAATTTAAATAGCTTTTGATAATTAGACGCACACAACTGCTCAAGGCAAAAAGATTTATTAACCGGATTGAGTAAGCTCATAGCGTTATTTAGCTTTCGCGATAACTCGCATAAGCACTTGCCGTTTCCCACAGTGTCACTTGCACCACCTTAAAACCCGCTTGCTTAATATGTTGAAAGATGAGTTTGCTCAATACCTCCGCAGTTGGATGCTCATCGAGTGCCAAAAAACGCTCATTATTGCTAATCAACAGGGGAATAATAGGATCCTCTTTATGTAATAAAAAATTATGATCCAGATGCTCATCAATAAAAGCCTCGACACAATCTCTGATATCTGCAAAATCACACACCATACCCTGTTGATTTAACTGCTCTTCTTGGATAGAAATAGAGGCTTTGACACTATGTCCGTGCAAATGACGGCATTTGCCAGCATGGTTCATTAATCGGTGACCATAGCAAAAATAAACTTCTTTGGTAATTGTAAACATATTAGACAATAGCGCGGTACAGTAGTTAACAGCCGCGCAGTGTACTATAAAAATAACGAGGATTCTGGTGATTTATGGAATAAGTTTAGAATAAATGGATGAAATTCTATAAAATCTCTCATAATTATTCAGTCGCAAACGTCATCTTGATTCCTCGGGTCGTTATAGGATTTAAAGATCATCGCTCACCAAAGGCATGTTCGAGCAACGTCGGCGCGGTCTGATTAATTCAATCCACCTTAACATTCACTTAGCCTTAACCTGTCTTAGCACTTTCATGGATTTAAAATTTCTCGATTTCGAACAACCCATCGCTGAATTAGAAGCCAAAATTAGAGAACTCCGTAACGTTGAGTTTGATAATAATATTAATATTTCCGATGCCATTAAACAGCTTGAAGACCGTAGCCGCGCCCTGACCGAAACCATTT
Organism: uncultured Methylococcaceae bacterium; assembly: GCA_903945375.1. Lineage (GTDB taxonomy): Bacteria > Pseudomonadota > Gammaproteobacteria > Methylococcales > Methylomonadaceae > Methylovulum. The sequence continues at coordinate 74,280 of CAJAVP010000104.1, forward strand.
TCTCAGAGCTATCTGATTGGCAAATTTCTCAGCTTTCTCGTCATCCCGGTCGACCTTATACCTTAGACTACCTCGAACTGATATTTACAGATTTCCAAGAATTACATGGTGACCGCGCTTACGCGGATGATCCGGCAATCGTCTGTGGTTTAGCACGTTTAGACGGACAACCTGTTATGGTCATCGGTCATCAAAAAGGTCGCGATACTAAAGAGAAAATATACCGAAATTTTGGTATGCCCCGCCCCGAAGGCTATCGCAAAGCCCTGCGTGTGATGAAAATGGCCGAGCGTTTTAAATTGCCAATCATTTGCTTAATTGATACCCCAGGTGCGTATCCTGGCATTGGTGCCGAAGAACGCGGACAAAGCGAAGCGATTGCTAGAAATCTATTTGAAATGACTAAACTTAAAACACCGGTCATTTGCACGATTATTGGTGAAGGCGGTTCGGGCGGAGCTTTAGCAATTGGGGTCGGTGATCGCTTGATTATGTTGGAATACAGCACTTATTCAGTCATTTCTCCAGAAGGCTGCGCTTCTATTCTATGGAAGAGTGCCGACAAGTCGCAGTTAGCAGCCGAAGCAATGGGGATTACTTCTGACCGTATTCGTGAACAAGGCTTTCTTGACGAAGTCGTGAGAGAACCTTTGGGCGGTGGACATCGGGATTTCAACCACATAGCCGCTAACTTAAAGGAAACTTTGTTGCGTCATCTTAACGAGTTAAATCAACAACCCCTTGATGTGCTACTAGAAACGCGCTACCAACGCATTATGGGGCTGGGTATTTTTTCCGAATAGCCGAGCGAATAATTTCTATTTTTCTCTATGGGAACACAGTCATTTTGACGGCAATCACCGCAGAAAAAGGTCTGTGTTCCCAGAAAAAAAGCTGATTATTGTTCGTTTTCACTCGAAAGTTGCTCCCAGTATACTCAGAAAGCCCGGAGCCATAGCGGTACCCTTTGTTTCCAGTCACCCAAATCATCCCTTGTACGTAATTGCCAGCAAATGACTATCTTTCATCATGTTGCGGAGCAGAGTGTTATAGCAATGTGAGACCTTACTCTTTTTTCAACCTGACGTTTATATGCCACGCGATAGAGGAAATCCATCAAGGTCTATTGTGATATGATTGCAGATATCCTATGATTAAAGCTTAAAACAAAGGAAGTTTTGTCTACAAGATAACTCTGGAATCTCTAATATTTACCTCACATAACTCTATGGCTATTGCTAATGACAAATAATGACGACAGACGTAAACATGCTAGAAATAATATTGAAGTTGAGTACCGTTTTTTGCTTGATGGGGCTGAGTATCATGGACTTACCAGCAATATTAGTTTAAGTGGGGCATTCTTATCACGACCTGAGCCGGAACTGAGTCCTAGCTGTGTTTCAGAATTTGGCATACTTAGCTTTACCTTAAACGAAACGGAGTTAGTGTTAAAATCAGAAATTGTTTATGTGGCCGCGCATGATAACGAGATGTTGCCAGTGGGGGCCGGCGTTGCTTTTTGCGATACCGATGAAGAAACGGGGCAATCAATTTTAATGCTTGCAAATCTATTGCTGGATTATTAAGTTAGGCAATCTGACAACAAACAAACGATGGCGCTTCACGTCAGCCACTCAGAACATAGCAGAAAACATACAAATCAATAAATTAAAGAGTTATCAACATTTATTTTTCCGGCTGTTTTAAGTTTTAATGTTACATGAGGGACTGAATGTTGGTTTTACAAGACTCGCCAGCAATTCTCATTATGAGCATCACGCTACCCCATCGCTTCAGAGGCTGTGAACAAGGCGTATTCAGAAGCAAAAATCATGATGTTTGACTCCAGCATAGTTTACTAATCAAGCCATTGTTCCAGTCATAATGAGCATGA
>CAJAVP010000105.1 GCA_903945375.1 uncultured Methylococcaceae bacterium
GCCAGCTTAAAAAAGACCTGCCTAAAGCACAAGATTTCGTTTTGGCATTATCTTAAGGATAGGCTGCTGGGCGGAAACACCATTCCGCCGTTGCCTGATTTGATTCGGGCAGCGGCTACCTGTGGGTAATGAGAAGTTACCTCCCGTGCGTCATTTTCGCAGAACAAAAACCTGACGGTACTTGGCTCAAAATATCCAATGGCTCAAAACGGCTGGTTGGACTCATAGAAAACTGTCTAAAAACCGGCTCGATCATCGCAGGCAAAACCGCGATCCAGATCAAATACACCGGCAAACGCAAGAATTCCACCAATGGATTTTCTTCAGACACTTTCGAAGTCAAACCGCTGCTGTTTAAAGCCGCTTAATTCATTAACTAGCCAACACCTGCCGCAATAGACACTGTTCTATCACCGGTAGGTTTGTCTAACACTACCCTAACAAGGAAACCACCATGCCCGAAAAACGCATTATGAATCTTGTCACCTCTCGTCCCGATGCCAGCAATCCTACCAAGAAACACTGGTCGCAACACGGGATTTTAATCATCGCCATTAACGAACACGGCGAAGAACGTATTTCCATCAAACTAAATTCATTTCCCATCGGAGCAGAATTTGATGGCTGGTTCAGTGCCTTCCCGAAAGAAGAAGATAGCACAAGTGCTAATCGCACTAAAACAAACCGTTATCACAGTTCAGCAACGAGCCATGATGATTTTGATGATTCCATTCCTTTTCACTAACGGAGCAATCCCATGAAATTGTATGAAATAACCCATGAATACCGGCAAGCCTTAGCCATCCTTAATGAAGCTGATTTATCAGATTTAAACCCTGACGAACAGCAAGAGTTAATCAATGACACGCTTGATCCCTTTGAATACGAGTTCCAGCACAAAGCCTTAGCTATTGGTGCCTTCGTTGCTAATCTGGAATTAGAAGCGGAAGCACTCAAGACCATGGAGCAACGTATTAATCAACGGCGCAAAGCCAATGAACGTAAAGCCGAATGGTTGACTGACTACCTACACGTCAACATGGAAGTGATGAAAATAACTAACATGAAAGATAACCAAATTAGTCTGAGCCTACGCAAGAACCCGCCCAAGGTCATCATCAACAATGAGACCTTGATACCTGATGATTTTAAAGAAACCCAGACCACCCTATTAATCAGAAAGACCTTAATCGCCGATGCCCTCAAACAAGGCAAAGTCATACCGGGTGCGATGCTACAACAAAGCACCCGCTTACAAATAAGGTGAAGCCATGCAGACGATCCTTATGTTAGCTGGCTTGCTACAAGCCACTGTATTAATGGGTTTCTGGGGAACTGCCCTTGGCTTACTGATTTGTGCCCTGGTGCTGCTCTACAAATTAATAGGACCAGTCCTCATCAAATTCCTGTTCTAACTTTATGTCAAAAATTCAGCAGAACTGGCTACTGCCACTTATAGCAAACGATGAGGAGTTCCGTGAACGGTTTTACAGTGATGATTATTCACTTGAACCGGATTACAACCCCTTACCCATTACCCATACCGTCATGCCCCATGACATGACAACAACTCATCCATTTTGGAGAATATACCATGAAAAAGATTTATCAATTCGATTGCAATAACGGAATCTCAATCACCATTGACCAATTCCAGATTGATCCAACACAGGTCATTATGAAAGTTCACAACAACGATAACGTCATGCTATTGCATTTCGATAAAGACGAATTCAACGATCTGTGCAGTATGCGCTTTAGTATCGATTATCCGATATTACCGGCAAAACCTGATTTGTCATTGGTGGCTTAAATGACTACCTTAACCCGACCTAACCCCTGTTTCACTTTGGGGCATATTGCAGTCACACCAGCAGCCTTGGATGCACTTAATGAAATAAATTACCCACCTTTAGCCCTCATAAACCGCCATAGACGTGGTGATTGGGGAGACCTTGATGATGAGGATATTCAAGTCAACAATGATGCACTAATGAATGGCTCACGCTTGTTGTCAGCTTATGAAATTCAGAATATGACATTTTGGATAATCACCGAAGCGATGGATAACAATGGCGACCGTGCTGCTACAACCCTACTTTTACCTAGTGAGTATTAAACACAACTAATAACTCCTACCCCATTGGGCATTTTGCCCACAGGAACATCCGTGTTCCTTTTTTTTGATGCGAATGGATTGATTTTAAAACGCCAATGGTGATCGCATCCTTTAGGCTGACTTTTTGGGCTAATAAACAAAAGTAAAGTCAAACTATTGTTTACTCAAAAAGTTTACTCGTCAGAAGATACAGATGATAAAAATAATTTCTCGTATATTTTCTTCCTTTTTTCTTCATACTCAAATTTAGCCATTTCTTCGCTCATTTCTTCGTAAATATAAAAGAATACAAGAGCAATACCTATTACGTATTTTGCACTCAAAATGTCTTTAATATTATCATCAAAAGTATAAAAATTTAGTTCCCGTAAATAGATCCAGCAATTCTCATTATGGCATCCAGCGCCTAAAATAGCCTACCGAATCCCCATTGAAACCTAATTTATGAGCACACCCTTTGGATTAAACGCGTTGACCTTTAGTGACGTAATCAAGCAATTGCGCCTAACTTTTGAA